>JBBSBN010000007.1:0-16158 GCA_038251205.1 Candidatus Saccharimonadia bacterium
GTGGACAGCACCATCGGCGCAGGCACGTCGGCTACGGCCTCATGGGTGGAGAGCACGCCCTGCACCAGCCAGGGCTGGCGGCCGATCTCGGTCGTGTACCAGCCCGCAAGCGTGGCCAGCCAGCCCGAAAAGCTCATCCCCACCAGATCGGCATTGATATAATCTACTCCAGTCGTCTCAGTATCAAAGGCAAAGTTAGAGACTTTGTGCAACTTTTTTATCAGACTGAGTAACTTTAGCTCATCATCGATTGTGATATATTTGACGTCGCGTAAATGTGAGTGCTTTTTGTGTTCAGACGGAGTAGCGGTTTTGGCAATTTCAGCGGCAGTAATACCAACCTCGTTGACCGTCGGTCGGCCAGGTAGCTTTGCTAGAAGGCTTTTAAACTGCAGCTTGGTAAATAAATCGTAGACTTTTTGACGGTCATATTCATGAATTGTTGCATCAGACAATTTGAAATCGAGCTTGAGATCAGTCTTGATCTGGGCGAGAGTAAAACTCAGCTGGGCACTTTCGCGGCCTTTCTCGAGCTTGTTAACAACTGCCGGCTTGATTTCATCCAGGTTCTCGTAAATCCCTTTGAGCGTTTTATATTTTGATACCAGATCTGTGGCTGTCTTATCTCCTATGCCAGCAACGCCGGGAATATTGTCTGAGGAGTCTCCTTTGAGAGCTTTAAAGACTACAAATTCTTCGGGAGTGACGCCATATTTCTCATGCACAGCTGCCACATCATACAGCACCGTATCAGAGAATCCCTTACGTAATGTGTAAACTTTGACATGCTTATCTACGAGTTGTAACTCATCCATATCCCCCGTTACAATTATCACCTCTAACTCATCTGAGTATTTGGCAGCAAGAGCACCAATCACATCATCCGCTTCATAGCCTTTCAACTCCACAAGTGGAATATTAAAAGCTCCGATCAGATCACGAGTCAGGTCTATCTGGGGTACCAGATTAGGATCCATCTTGGCTCGAGTGCCCTTGTACTCTTTGTAGATTTTATGACGGAAGGTTGGCCCGAGCATATCCCAGCCTACTGCCACATACTCTGGCTTGAGCTCCGATAAGGCCTTGAGCATCATGGTAGTAAAACCGTATACCCCATTTGTAGGTGTACCGTCTTTGGTGCTCAGGTACGGGATAGCATGAAAACCCCTGTGTAGCAGGGCATGTCCATCAAATAATACCAGAGTCTTTCGCTTGGCCATTTGCATCGATTATACACGCCTCCACCAGATTGGCACAGTTGACAAATGTATAGTTTTGTGTTAGTATGGTTCCAGTTCGCAAGAACGTTCCACGACATCGTATATATTCGTCAGCACCACTCACCCCTAAGGAGTGCTATGATAATCTGGCAAGTTGAAGACGACACCACAGGCCAAAGAGGCGAAGGTGGCCCTATGGGCGACCCGTACTGGTTCTGCTTCGTCACCGCCCCCAGCGAGAGTGAAGCGATCATTATCGCCAACACTCAAGAGCTGCTCGAACGATCAGCAGTAGTGGCTTTCCCTATTGCCACAGGGATCATCGAGTTTTCGGAGAGGTTCGCTGGGCGGCTCATCGAACTCAACCGGGCAGAGGCGATCGACCCAACCCTCGACCCCAACCGGATCGAGAAGCGTTGGGCTGAGCGAGCGGTTGCACGGGCGCAAGAGTTCAACTTCTGCACCGGCAAGGAAGCCTTCCACTGGTTCGAGCCTCTCGACATCCTCGACATGTACGGCCTCGAGCCAGACACCGAGCTACTCGCCGCCTGAACAAGCACGATGTCGTGTCCCGATCTGGATTTTCGAATCCAGGTCGGGCATCGACCTAAGTATTTATGCAAGTAAGTACTTAGGTCGATGAACAAAAAGAAACGGAGATACCTTGCGAGGTAGGTTACTAGCGCCATGCAATGAAAGCGCCTACCGAGCGAGGTTATACTCCGTTTCTTTTTTATATCTTAGAGCTAATTAACCCAAGTAGTCTTTAAGCCGCTTGGAGTCTTTGTGCTTACGCAGCTTGGTCAAAGCTTTAGCTTCGATCTGACGAATACGCTCTCGAGTCACTCCAAATTCTTGCCCAACTTCCTCGAGCGTGTGTGAGCGACCATCTTCAAGCCCAAAACGCATGCGGAGGATCTTCTGCTCACGAGGAGTTAATAGATCAAGTGTTTCATTGATGTGCTCTTTGAGTAGCTCATAGGTAGCGGCCTCTTCGGGGCGAACACCTTCAATATCTTCGATGAAATCACCCAAGCTACTATCCTCATCCTCCCCCACAGTAGCATCAAGACTAGTGGTATCTTGGCTGATTTTTAAGATATGATTGACCTTATCAACATCCATTTCCATCTCAGCCGCAAGCTCTTCTGGCAATGGTTCTCTACCAAGCTCTTGAGTTAATCGGCGTTGAGTGCGAATAAGCTTATTGATTGTCTCTACCATGTGCACAGGAATTCTAATCACGCGAGCTTGATCGGCAATTGCCCGAGTAATAGCTTGACGAATCCACCATGTAGCATAGGTCGAGAATTTAAAGCCCTTGGTGTAGTCAAATTTTTCAACTGCTCGCAAAAGTCCTGTGTTTCCCTCTTGGATCAGGTCCAATAGGTCTAGTCCGCGTCCAATATATTTTTTGGCAATTGATACCACCAGGCGCATGTTAGCCTCAGCGAGTGCGTCTTTGGCAGCTTTATCACCTTTCTGAATTCGCTTGGCTAAGGCAACTTCTTCTTCGGCTTTAATCAAAGGGATCTTACCGATTTCCCGCAGATACAGTCGCACTGAGTCGTCTGCTACATCCTTTAGGTACTCTTCAGAAACAGCATTCTCGATATCCTCTTCTGGTTCTGTCTGCCAGATAAGCTTGTCTTTTTGGTCAGTGACTTCGATGCCCTGACTCATGAGTACTGAATATAGCTCATCGAGGCTCTCGACGTTTTCTTCAGTATCTGGCAACACTGCCATGATTTCTTGCTGGGTAACAAAGCCTTTTTCACGGCCCTTCGTTACAAGTCGCTCCGTTTCCGGAGACAAACCTAATTTCTCCTCTTCACCTGAAGAGTCTTGTTTGCTCTTACGCGCCATTATATATCCTCGTTTAGAGTGGTTTGAATTCTAGTCAAAATTTGGTCACGTGTTGTGGTATCACCAGTGCGCTCGGCTTCGCGCAGCAGACGCGTGAGCTGACTGCGGGCCGATTGTCGTTGTAAATCGCGTAAGTGGTGGATTTGAGTATAGGCTTCGAGCAACCGGGCTTGATCAGCCTCATGTTCATAGGTTTGCTCGCCCCGTAATGCTAATATCTTAACATGATTCGCCAGATCTGGCAAGATTCTTGCTAGCTGATCGAGCGTTGCCTTAGGTTGTGCAACCAAAGCTCTGAAGATTGGTGTATTGGGTCTGCTCAACAGCCGAAGTTCTAGATCTTCAAGTGCAGCTCGAGTAGCAGGATAAGCTAAGAGTAACTCAAGTAAAGCATTCTCCAGATGAGATTGGCGACTTGGCGGCGGAGTATCAATCTCGCGCCCTTCAGTAGACTCGTTCGTCTGCGTGGATGCTGTGCTCTGGAGCGTACTGCTGGGTTTTGATTGATTGGCCCACAATTTTGTTCTGACTGAGCTCTCTTCAACACTGAGCACCTGAGCTAATTTCTTCACATAATGATCTTGTTCGATACTGTCATCCATTTTGTTCAATAGTGGCACAACATAGTCGCTGAACTTTTTTTTGTTTTCTCCCTTGCCGGGTGGGAATTGAGCAGTTGCAAGCTCAAATATGTAGTCAGCACCAGGCTGCGCATTGGCGAGTGATTGATTGAACAATTTTTTATTTTCTCTGATCAACTCATCAGGATCCTTGCCGTCGGGCAAGCTGACTACCTTGAGCGATAATCCAACCTCAGCCGCAGTTTCTATAGCACGCTTAGTCGCGTTCATCCCTGCCTCATCGCTATCAAAGCAAATTAATATCTCATCCGTTAAATACGACAGGCTTTTGAGTTGCTGAGTGGTGAGTGCTGTTCCAGATACAGCTACGACGTGCTTTATCCCCTCTTGATGAAGCATTACTGCATCCATATTACCCTCTACCATCAGCACGCTAGCTGACTGCCGAATCGCATCCTTGGCTTGTTTGAGCCCATAAATCGCCGTGCTCTTGTTATAGATCGGTGTGGAGCCAGTATTTATGTATTTAGCAGCTTGAGCATCCGGGGTTAATACTCGGGCCGAGAATCCAATAGCTCGATTCTGGCTATCATAGATTGGGAACATAATTCGACCTCGAAAGATATCATAGATATTATCGCGCCCAGATTTCTGGGCACCCAGGCCAGCTTTTTTAATTTGATCTTGAGTAAAATCTCGTTTTAATAAATATTGGGTTAGCCCTTCCCATTGATCGGGGGCATAGCCAAGCCGGAACGCTCGAATTGTTTCAGCCTTAATACCACGAGCTTGAGTCAAATATGCTAGAGCTGTCTTATTCCTCGATAGACAGAGGTGGTAATATTTTACAGCCTGCTCAAGTACATCATAGAGTTTCTGACGCGATGTGGCATCCACTCCATCTGAACGACCTCGAGGGGTTAGGGTTACACCAGCTCGTTTAGCTAGCATCTCTAACGCTTCAGGAAAGCTAAGCCCTTCCATCTTCATCACAAAGCTAATCACGTCCCCACCTTCTCCGCTACTAAAATCATGCCAGATACCCTTCTCGGGGCTCACCATAAAGCTAGCTGTCTTCTCGGCCTTAAATGGCGAGAGAGCTTTAAGGTTCCGGCCAGCTGGCTTGAGCTGTATGTAGCCTCCGATAACATCGCCAATATCTAGGCGACTTTTGACTTCCTCAACCTCATTCATAGTCTTATTATACGCGTCAGTCGATAAATCCAACAATCAAAAAGCGAACGGGCGATGTCACATCCTTGTGACATCGCCCGGTAACCTTGGTCGAACCAAGATGGTAATGCTATTGCCGCTGTGCAGCCGCGATGTGCTCAGCGTTAGTGGGGTGAGAGACGTGACCGTGCAAGACGGCCATACCTTCGGTGCTCGGCTTCTTCTTGGAGGGATGCTTGGCCTTGGCCGATGAAAGCGACGTTGTCGGCGCCTCACGAATGCACTCCACCAAGAAGTTCTCAGTCAAGCGCTCCCCGACATATCGCTCGATCTCTGTCGACAGATCAGCAGGAAGCTCGTCCAGAAGCGCCGTGAACTCCGAGTAGATCCGTACTGCCATGTAGGTAGCGACCTCGGGATCCGCCGGGTCGTGTTGCTGGGAAGGCATTCTGCTCAGCCTCGCACAGACCGTTTTCTTGATCAGTGCTGCGATCTTTTCGACTTCTTCATCTTTGATTTCAATCATGAAGAAATACTTCCTTCAGTAGGCAACAGTTTTCATATTATTACATGTTTTATGTATTTTGTCTAGTATTTTCTAATAGTTGGAGTACTATTGGCAAGGTTTTAAGTTTAAGATTCGAGAAATGGCGTTGACCAGGGTCGAGCAAAAGCTCAGCTTTAAGTCGTTGGGCTAGCGCCCTACTGCGATTTGGCACCACTACGCGATCATCATTTGAATAAATCACGAGACTTTTTTTAATTCGTCGACGGAGCTGAATAAAATCTTTGTCCGTCAAATAGTGCTCTGGCCAATACGTACTTGTTTTGTCCAGGTAAAAGCCGGCTACAAATATTGCCTGCTCGACACGTACGTCTGGTGGTAACCCTTTAATAAACTCTAGCAAAGCATAGGTACCAAGACTGTGGCCAATAACTATCAGCCGCTTGCTGTCCCCTGCTGCCGCATGGATAGTTTCCACCCAAGCCACAGGGTCAGGCTGACGTGGTTTTGGAAGAGCTGGTGCCTCCACGACATAACCTTTGGCACGAAGTTCACTGGCGAGCCACTTAATCCAGCCGCGGCGTGGACTTGAAGCCCAACCATGGATAATCAATACTTTAGGGGGCGCTGATTTCATTTAGCCATTATAGCAGGTGGTTGGGGGTAGAGTTTATTTCCACTTCCAGCTTGAAATAGCTTGATTGAGAACTTCTTTGCTAGAATCATCAAGCAATGAGGCATTAATCTCAAAGCCAGTAATCGGTACACTTTGGTAGGTGTATTTCTTATTTGGTGTAAGTATATAAATACGAGCTAGTTGGGCATTGCTTGGTCCGCCAATATTCTCAATCACTTTGTGAGCATCAAGGCCACCAACTTTAATATCTTCTTCGCCTGCGACCGAGCTGTTGTAAGCTTTTTTCTTAGCAGCGACAAAGTCTGCCACCGTCGCATATTTCTGAGTCTCGGGATAAACATTAAAGGTGTTATGACCGCCATCTCCGTAGCTCGCCTGCAAGAAGCAAGCGTCACCGTCATCGATATTAAGATTGTTATCGAGTAAAGCAAAGCTGAAGCAAAGACGATCAATAGTTTTGTAGCCTTGTGGGACAGTAGAGCCTCCGCTAGGGCCTTGGTTTGAACCATTCGCAGGATTATTCTTGTTCTTATCAGTTTTTTTCTTGGATGTTAGGGTGAGAATACTCAGACCAATCACCAATATCACAAGCGCTGCTCCCCCAATAATTAATGCTTTTTTAAGTTTGCTAGTGGTGGGTGGCGAGCTAGCTTCATCAATAATAATATCGTCAGCGGGTGCATCGGTTGGCGCAGCAACTGGTGCAAGCTCGCTCGATTCGCCAGTTACTGGACTATATGGAATAGAACCAGGTCTGGTCGTATCTGCGGTAAGATCAGGTGGCACGTTGGCTGGGCCAGGTCGCTCCTCAGATGCTGCCACTGGTCTTGGTTCGTCAACTTGCGCATCGGAAGGAGCCATTGGTGCACCTGTCTCCCCTGGTAGTGGTAGTGGCTCATATATTACAGGGCGGCTACCCAAGTATTGCTGTTGACTAGCTAAGTCTGGGTTAGTTGGAGGCGGCGCTGGAACATTTGGGTCAGCGGCTGTTTGATCATCTGTGGGTTGGTTTGGTGGCATAATAAAAACTCTGGCTGATTTAGCCTAGCTTAATTATAGCAAACTGCTAGCGCTCATGATGTAGTAAATATTCAATACATTAGAATTACTTTGTAGCAGTAGATAGCGACGGTAGCTGAAGATAGAATGTAGAACCACGGCTAATCTCGCTATCGAACCAAAGCTTGCCCCCTAAGTGCTCAGCTAGCTTGAGCGCTGTGTAGAGTCCGAGCCCAGTGCCTCGTGTTTGCCGAGTACGATAGTCTTCTGAGCGGTAAAATTTATGGAAGAGTCGTGCACGATCTGATTGACCAATCCCCATACCCGTATCAATCACACTAAAGCGCACCGTTTCACCATCACCTTTTGCTGCTTGCACCGAAATGCTGCCCCGTTCGGTATATTTGATAGCATTCGAGACTAGATTTTTCAGTATTTCATAGGTATATGTTGGGCTACTATTTATCGGTGGTAGGTTTGGGGCCATACTTACGCTGAACTGAAGATTTTTCTCAGCTGCTTCCTTCTGATATTCCGCTTCTAGCTGGCGCAAAATAGTACCCGAGTCCACCGGCTTTGATTCTACCGCCAAGGCCCGGCTTTCGGCTTTGGTAAGCAAGTCGAGATCGTTCACAAGATCACCTAAGAAAATGATGTTTTTGTGAGCTAGCTCGAGTCGGTGGCGCAAAGCTAGATCCAGCTGGCCAATCAACTTAGAATGAAGCACAAACGACACATTTCCCTCCGCGGTTGCGATTGGAGTACGAAGCTCGTGCGAGGTAACGGCAATAAATTCATCGCGCTGCTGATCCAAAGTCTTCTCTTTGGTGATATCGCGTACCAACACGATAAAACCTTGCTGTTGCTGCTGATTGAAGCTTGATCGAGTGGGGGCGATATCTATATAGAGTTCTATTTTTTCATGCTTAGCTGATATGAGATGTAGTCCATTTGGGCGCAAATCATGATTTTCTTTACGGGCCAGGCCGAGCAAATCCACGGGGTGATCTGTTTGATCGAATAAAGGCATGAAATCAGTCAATTGCTTGCCCTCCAGCGAACCACCTTGACCCACCAGGGCTAGGACTGCTGAATTATGAAAAAGAACGCTTCCATTTTGATCAACCGCCAGAACTGCATCGGTCATATTATTAATCAAAGAGCTGAGTTGTTCTCGATCTAGCTCGACTTTATTACTTACCTTCTCAAAAGCTGCCCTCACTTCATTATCTATGGCACTAATGCGTTGAATTATTCCTCCATACGCAGCCCCCAAAATAACCGTTAAGTATGGATAGTAATGAGCGTATGGCACATCGGGCAAGCCGTTGTTCATACTAACCACGATTACCATGGTCGTTAATGAGAAAAGTGAGATAAAAAAGCCAACAATGCCGCGATAATAAATAGTAATAAACATCACTGGCATCCATATAATTACAAACGGGCTGTAGAGCGGTATAAACCAAAGAAAAAGCAGCCCAACAGCAATATTGTAAATCAGCAGAGCCCCCGCTCCACCGCTATTAAAAGTTTTTAGGTCTTTGAGCTTTGGAATAAAATGCGACAAGACTTGCAGTGTGATAATTGCTACAACGATACCAAATTTGACAAAATCTGAGTCGTGAAACCCTTGTGTCAGGAAAAAATAAACTGCAACAGTACCCACCAACATCAAGGTATAGACGTTTGCTAAAATGTCTCGCGATAACTTGCTGTTTACTTGCCTGAGATCAAACTGCGGTATCACGTAATTAGTACTCCACCCATCCTATAATGATACCATAAGTAGTTTGAAGATTATGTGTTGGTTCGCGCCTGCACCAGATAGCGCGTATATGGCGACCAGTCATAGCCGAGCAAGGTCGCAGCTAGCTCAGCCGCAAGCTCCACCGTCTTGCCATCAACGTCGCGCAAAGGATTTACCTCTACCACATCAACTGCGCGCACCGAGAGCTTGCTGATACTGCGGCAAACAAAGTCTACCTCGCGATAATTAAGGCCACCACGGTTTATTATGCCTGTACCGGGTGCTTCGGTGGCATCAATCGAATCAATATCTATAACCGCGTGAATTGGCGAGTCCCCCGCCCATGCACATATCGCACCTACCGCTCGGCCTATGCCATCCGCAATAATATTATCAATTGTAAGGTGTAAAATCTGATGTTTGAACAAATATTCGTTCTCGTCTGAATCAATATCTTTCAGCCCAAGCATAGCAATGTCGCGATATGCATAAGTCGCATAACCAAATTGTTCAGCCAATCCATCACCAAGAACAGTAGAGACCGGGAAGCCATGGATATTACCACTAGTAGTAGCTTGGACTTTTTCATGGCAATCCGGATGAGCATCAATATAGATAAGCTTAATGCTTGGCCAAATTGCCCGGGTGGCTGACATTGATCCTATACCAACGCTATGATCGCCCCCCAAAGTTAGGATTCGGTCATTTATCGTGGCATTATTAGTAATTGCCTTGTAGAGTGTTTTATTGAAATCTACTACTCTTGAAAAATTATGCAGGCTTGGATGCGTTGGCTCTGCCTCAGACTCTGTACCCGATACTAGAGGCTCAAGCAGCTCATACTCAGCTTTGTTGTATGCTAGAGCAGTTTTGAGACTAGCAGTAATCGCTGGCGGACCTTCTTCGGTGCCAGGGTTTGAGCTACCTAAACTTGTACAAGCTTGAACAATTTTCAGCATACCGTAAGTATTATACGCCGACGTCATTTGCTTTGCTAAGCGAAGGCTATATTCTGGCTTTAATTCAGCTATAATAACGACAATGGTACGCAAGATTAAACGACTACTGCGCCAGCTCACTCCAGCCTTTGTGCTTGAGGTTTATCATTGGTCTCAAACCATGGCAGCTGCGATTCACTATGGCTTCCCGAGTCGACGCATGATAGTAGTTGGGGTAACCGGTAGTAAAGGTAAAACCACTACTGCAAATATGATTTGGGCAGCACTCCAAGCTTCGGGACATAAAGCCGGCTCGATTGGCACTGCCAATCTACGGATTGGCGATCACGAAACGCTTAATACCTCCCACATGACCATGCCTGGCCGGTGGCATTTGCAGAAATTTATCCGTCAAATGGCAGATGGCGGCTGTCGTTTTGCAGTCATCGAAACCCCTTCCGAAGGTCAGGCTCAGTATCGTCACGCTGGTATTAACTATGATGTGCTTGTGTTTACCAATTTAACTCATGAAATCCTTGAGCATCACCGGAATTCATTTGAAATACTGAAAGTACATAATGCTCGAGTTTTTCGGAAGCTTCACAAGCAAAGACGTAAGCATTTCGATGGTCGTGAGATTCCCAAAACCATCATAGTGAATGCCGATAGCGAATTTAGTGATTTTTATGCCAAGTATCCAGCCGACAAACACGCGAGCTTTAGCGTTGCTGAGCTCTCTGATTATCAAGCGCGTGGTTTGAAGTCTAGCGCTCAAGGTACCGACTTCACTATTCAAGAGGCTCCTTATCGTATACCAATCCTTGGTGATTTCAACGTAATCAATGCGGCGGGTGCTGTAGCCGTAGCCACTGAGCTCCACGTATCTCCGGAGGATATCCACCGAGGACTCGCTGAGCTCAAAACCGTAGCCGGCCGAATGGAAGTGATCGATGAAGGACAAAAGTTCATGGTAATTGTCGACTATGCACATGAACAAACTGGCATGGAGTTGTTGCTCCAGTCATTGTATAAAATGGTAAAAAAGGACGCGCAAGTCATTGTGCATTTAGGAGCTGAAGGTGGTGGCCGTGACAAGAAAAAACGTCCTGAGATGGGAACGATTGCTGCAAAAAATGCTGATATTGTTATCGTCGGTAACGTCGATCCGTATGATGACGATCCGACTAAGATTATCGAAGACATTGCCGTCGGCGCCGAAAAAGCTGGCAAAAAACGTGACAAAGATCTCTATTGTATAGAGGACCGTCGGGCTGGTATTCGAAAGGCCCTCAAGCTGGCAAAGGCAGGTGATATTGTTGCTATCACCGGTAAAGGCGCCGAGCAGTCAATGATTGTAGGTGGTAAGAAGAGCGCATGGGATGATCGCGAGGTAGTACGTGAGGAACTTCGAGCGTTGAGCTAGCCATTTGTAGCTGTCAGAAAGCCGATAATGATAGCTGTCCACCACCCTAGCTGCGAAAGCGTGATACCGGCAAAAGACTTTAGCTTATACTGCATTGGGGTGTCAGCAAAACGCACATCCCCGAGTGATTTAGTCTGGCCTCGTAAATAATGTAAGTAGATACCATTCAGTCCTGTCACTACAACCGCTAAAAGTTTGATGCGCGTCCAAACACTGTGCAGATTTGGATGAAGAAATAGCCCGCTCACTATCAATCCAAGAAAGCCAAGCCAGATAAGTGGCTGGGCGATAGAAGTAAGGGTTAAGATGTCACGGGTAGGCTTCCGGTTCAACACCCAAAGTAAGCCACAAAAATCCACCACGAGCACTGCGCCAAAACCAACAACTAGGCTTATCAGATGAGCAAACAGCGCAATTCGCATCGTCGTTTCCATATTGGCCTTATTATACCTTATAATCAGATCATGAGTAGTCACAATTCAGACCGCAAAGACTTGGCCATGAAAGTTCTAGCTGTGGATGAGCAGCCAATTCACTATTGGACAAATAAAGCCACAAACAAGCCTCCCCTTATTCTGCTTCATGGCTGGCGCGGTAATCACAAAGGTCTGGTTGATCTTGGCCATGAACTCCGTGACTACCATATTATCATTCCTGATCTACCAGGGTTTGGCAGCTCCCCACCTCTTTTGGACGGAAAGGCTGAGCTCAATGACTATACAGATTTCCTGGCTCAGTTTATCAACGAGCTAAGGCTCAAACCAGCCATACTGGTCGGCCATTCATATGGCGCCTGCCTGGCTTTCATGATGATTGCCCGGCACCCTCAAATCGCCGAGCGGCTCGTCATGATCGCTCCCCCACTTAGCAATCAAGGCTTGGTCTCGAGTATGGCCCATTGGTACTTCAGCTTCGCAACCCGCCTCCCAACTGCAGTTCGTGAACGTTTTGTGAAGAATAAAGCCGTCATAGTGGCTGGTAACCGTACGCAATTACGTGCTTCAGTTCGAGGTAGGCGGCGGGAAATGAATCAAAACGATATTGAAGAGCTGCAAAACCCGAATACTGATCTATTAATTGATGTATTTATGAGTTTTTTTGAGACAGAGTTTCTGCCGATCGCGCGCCAGGTCAAATGTCCAAATTTGATCATCGCTGGTGGTAAAGATTGGTATGTCACCCCTACCGCTGCCCGCTCAATAAGTGAGCAACTTACCCACAACACACTAATGATTCTACCCAACAGTGCTCATCTGGTTGTCTTTGATGAGCCAATACTGACTGGTAAAACTATAGGAGACTGGTTAGCCAGTCCGGCAGCTGCGATCAAATCAAAAAAATAGTTTAAAATTCTAAAGCTTTTCAGTATTCGCTCAGTTTTTTCGGTATAATGGTTGTGTGAGTAAACTGCCTGACCCCTCATTCGTCTATGACCCTGCAGATAAAAAATCTCATTTGAGTCATCATAGTGAGCGCTCTAGCCGCAAGACAAAGCGCCACGAGAAGCATCAACTCAAAAGGTTGAACAAAAACTCGGACTCTTTTATGCAGCCTCAGAAACCAAAGCGATCTTGGAAAAAGATTGTGCTCATTTCTGCTTTGGTACTTGGTGGGCTTGGCATTCTCTTTGGGCTCTATCTAGCCTGGCAAGCAACTCGAGTTTCTACAAATCCATTTAGCTTGCACAAGAAACTTAGTGGTGATGATATGGGCGTGGTAAACATTTTGATTCTTGGGGTGGGTGATCCGGGCCACGATGGTGAAAAGTTATCAGATACCAACATCGTGGCGAGTGTAGATACTCACAATCACAAGCTAGCACTTATTTCCCTACCCCGAGACCTCCGCGTTCAGATTCCCGGCCACGGCTACGACAAGATCAACACTGCTAATTCTTATGGTGGTGTTAGTTTAGCTGAGCAAACAGTCGAAAGTACACTTGGTCTAAAAATAAATTATTATATTAAGGCTAATTTTACCGGCTTAAAGCAAATCGTCGACACCGTAGGTGGTGTTGATATAACAAATAAAACCCTCCTCTACGACTCTCAATATCCCTGCGATGGTAATACTGGTCGCAGTTGTGGCTACCGCTTGGCACCCGGTCAATACCACCTCAATGGTACTCAAGCCCTGAAATACGCCCGCTGTCGTAAGGGCACTTGCGGCAGTGACTTTGGCCGTGACGAGCGCCAACAAGAGGTCTTACAGCAAGTTGCGAAGAAAGCATTGAGCACACCTACCCTCATCAATCCTGCCAAATTCAATGGACTGCTTAATTCAGTCAGCGGCAACGTCAAAACAGACTTAAGTATTACCGACATGAAGCGACTCTATGATATGAGTCAGAAATTTGACCCAGCTACTACTACTAAGGTCGTCTTGGACACCTCACCAGGCGGCTTTCTGACCGAGTCACGTACAAGTTCTGATCTGTTGCCAGTTGGTGGTAACTTCTTAGCAATTCAAGCCTTTGTGAAGCATATTTTTGACTTCGGCCCAATCTATGCTGAGCGATCGACTATCATAATTGAAAATGGAACCAATACAGTAGGCGTGGCAGCTAAGTTACAAAAGAAATTGGTGGACTCTGGAGTACCTATCACAATTGATAATGTAACCTCCGCCCTCCTCCATGATTACACAGTGTCGCAAATTATTGACTACTCTAGCGGCAAGGTACCAAAGACTCTTGCATACCTACAGAAACAAGTAGGAGTTGCTCCAACGGTAGCTAGTCAGACTTCCCCAGCTAATTTCGGTTCGGATGTAGTTGTGATCCTTGGTACAGACTATGCGGCTAAGGTAAGCCCTAGCACAACTTCTTCAACAAACTCCAATGGCTCTACTAGCCGTTAGTGCTATATTCTTATTCTGAAGTATCGGCACCGTCTCCAGGTGGAGTTGGAGCACTGGTGGTACTCGTCGCAGGAGAACTCGTACTATTCAGTACTCCTGTAGGTAATTCCCCGGCTTTCAGTTTCTTGGTCGGTTTTGGAGCTTTAATACTAACTTTGCGATAGTCATAGTGTACGATTTGTGCTGGAGCATCGGCGAGCTGAGTACTGGTTTGGCGTAATAAATAGTCCTTGGTATCAAACCATACAAACACCGTTGGCTGGGCTGTGTCTTGAGCAGCAATATTGTTCAAAGCAGGTCTGCTGAGCTGATACTTATAGCAGATCATACTGGCACAAGTATCACGTGCGATAAACTTGTACTGAGTTTTCTTTGGATCAAGTGCTGCTGTATCGGCACTAAAATCATAGCCCTGCTTGGCTAAGTTGGCTTGAGTCTCATCAAATGGCTGAGCCCACCACTTACTATCACTAAAGTCTTTGATATAGGTAGTTTTTTTGACCGCAATCGTATGGTAGGTTTCTTTCCCACCACTAATCCCTACGATCTCAAAGCTTTCCGGTTGAGCTAATGAAAAAGTAGTGGTCGTGCTGACACCTTTGTCATTACTTTGAGCCAGGGTTGCAGTGTAATTACTAGAACTTGTGACGCGATTAAGGAATTTGCAAAGGTTATCATCATGATAGCCACACCGACCATTAAGAGGGCTAAGGCCAGCCGTTGGTGAATGAGAAGAGTTAGTGCGAGTTCGCCACAGCCATAGTCCAAGAATGATTACTACAATAGCGATCACCGCTATCATTACCAAGCTTGCTGGAGGTAATCCGCGCCAAAACTTGTTTTTCTCAGATCTCTCCACAGCACAAATCTCTTAAGTTTCAAGTATAGCCGTTGGGCTTATTTGGTGCAAACAGTCGAGAGATGAAGTAGTTTGGTATTTGTTTGCATAAAAACTGACGAGTATACTAGAGCTATGGCAAAAGCATTCAATAACTCCACAAGCTCACCATTAGCTGACCGAATGCGTCCCCACCAGCTTGAAGATGTGATTGGCCAAGAGCATATTGTCGGGAAGAACCAGTTCTTGCGCAGTGTGATAGAGCAAGCAAAACCAGTTAGCATGATTCTTTGGGGACCACCAGGGTCAGGCAAAACCACACTAGCGCGCATTATCGCGCGCTCGGGCGATTTTGAATTCAAAGAAATCTCAGCCGTTACATCTGGGTTGGCTGATGTGAAGAAAATAATTGCAGGCGCCAAGGATGATCTGGCGCTGGGTCGCAAGACGGTATTATTTGTTGACGAAATTCATCGCTTCAATAAAGCCCAGCAAGATGCTTTCTTACCCCACGTCGAATCAGGTACAATTACTTTGATAGGAGCCACAACCGAAAACCCAAGCTTCGAGGTAATTGGTCCATTGCTCTCACGTTCGCGTGTTGTGGTATTAAACCCCCTATCTCGTGAGCAGATCATTGAAATTATCAATCGCGCCAAATCCGAGGTGGGAATCAAAAAAATTAGTGAAGATGCCATTAGCTTACTAGCCGAGTTATCATCTGGTGATGCCCGGGCAGCGCTGAATGGATTAGAAGCCGCCGCGTCAATTGAGCACGTGGCCATTACTACCGAAACCATCAAGCAGGCCATGCAGAAGCTTAGTTTACGCTATGACAAGACAGGAGAATATCACTACAATCTCATATCGGCATTTATTAAAAGTATGCGTGGTGGAGATGCTGATGCAACAGTTTTCTATCTTGCTCGTATGATTGAGGGTGGTGAGGATCCGAAGTTTATTGCCCGCCGCATGGTAGTACTAGCCTCGGAAGATATTGGTATGGCTAGCCCTGGTGCGCTTAATCTTGCCGTATCAACGTTCCTAGCCGTAGAACGAGTCGGCTACCCTGAGTGCAATTACAACCTCTTTCAATGTGCCATTACCATGGCGAGAAGCAAGAAGTCTCGATCTGTGGCTAATGCTATGAATGCCGCCTTTAAGGCAGCTCGTGAGCATCCTGATGCCGAGGTGCCGTTACATCTGCGTAACGCGCCTACTAAGCTCATGAAGGAGCTTGGATACGGCAAAGGTACGAAATGGGAGGCAGGATTTGAGCACCCCAAAGGCTTCTTGCCTTCGGAGCTCAAAGGGCTTACATTGTATCAAGAGGAGCAAGACTAATGAATCGTCAGTCCAGTCGGTCAAA
>JBBSBN010000008.1:0-15454 GCA_038251205.1 Candidatus Saccharimonadia bacterium
GTTGATTTTGCTGACAGCATGCCGCTGGAAAAATTTGAAAAAATTATGACGGATCTCATAGTAAAGAATAACATTCATGAAGATGCACTCATTCGTGCCACCGTATTTATTGACGAATTAATAGCCGGTACTCGAATATCAGGGCTTCAAAATAGTTTTTGTGCCTACATATACCCCATGGGTCAAATTTTACCTCGAGATGGAATTGATTGCTGTGTGTCGAGCTGGATAAGAGTAAGTGATAATATGATTCCAGCCCGAGCAAAGGTGAATGGAAGTTACGTCAATGCTTCGCTCATGAAGAATGAAGCAATCCTAAACGGCTATGACGATGCTATTGCGCTTGATGCAAGCGGCCATGTAGCCGAGGGAACGGTGGCAAATATTTTCCTCGTGCGTGCCGGAGAGCTCATCACCCCTGATACAAGTACGGATATTCTAGAGGGCATTACTCGCAATAGTATTCGCCAGCTTGCAGCAAAGTTAAGTATAGAATACTGTGAGCGACCGATTGATCGAACTGAGCTGTATGTGGCTGACGAAATCTTTATGGTTGGTAGCAGTGCTCGAGTCGTACCTATTTTGTCAGTCGACAAGCGTCGGATTGGTGAAGGAACGTCGGGACCGGTAGCTCAAAAACTACTTGAAATATATAGTCGAATCCAAACGGGACAAGAATCTGAATTCACTCATTGGCTCACACCAATATATTAATCATGTTAAACCATCTTTGCTGCTAGCTATCTGATTAGGCTATAATTACATCATGTCCAAGTATAATCCAGCTGAAATTGAGCCGAAATGGCAAAATGTCTGGGAGAAAACTCCTGAGCTCTACGCCGCAGTTGACGGTGACAAAACTCGTCCAAAATATTATGTTTTGACTGAGTTTCCTTATCCGTCCGGTGATGGCTTGCATGTTGGTCACGCTCGGCCCTATATTGCTCAAGATATTATTGCTCGTAGATTACGGATGATGGGCAAGAATGTGCTTTATCCGATGGGTTGGGATGCCTTTGGGTTACCTACCGAAAATTATGCCATCAAACATAAAATTCGTCCCCAAGATGCAACCTCTCAAAACGTGGCAAACTTTAGGCGCCAGATGAAATTATTGGGCTTGAGCTATGACTGGAGCCGGGAAATTAATACGTCTGATCCGGCGTATTATAAATGGACTCAGTGGATCTTCTTACAATTATTTAAACATGACCTTGCTTACCAAGACGAGATCGCGATCAATTGGTGTCCCAAAGAGCGAGTGGGTCTTGCGAATGAAGAGGTCATCAATGGCAAGCACGAACGTTGTGGTACACCCGTCGAGAAAAAGATTCTTAAACAGTGGATGCTTCGCATTACCAAGTACGCCGACCGATTGATCGGTGGTTTAGGCGATGTGGACTATCTTGATCAGGTTGCTGCCCAGCAAGTTAACTGGATTGGCAAAAGTCATGGTGCGGAAATTGAATTTGAGCTAAATTTCAAGAAGAACCCAGCGGACAACAAGCGCAGAGGGCCGGATGGTAAGCCAGCCCACTTCCCAGTCTTTACCACCCGCGCCGACACGCTATTTGGTGCTACGTATTTAGTGCTTGCACCTGAACATCCATGGGTAACACTTGCGATCGACGATGATCATGATGTGTTAGTAAATAAAGAAGCGGTCAAAAGCTATGTCAATGACGTAGCTAGCCGTAGTGACCTTGAGCGAATAAGTGAATCCAAAGACAAAACTGGCGTACTGCTTGAGGGCGTAGTGGCTATTAACCCAGCTACCAAAGAAGAGATTCCGATGTGGGTAGCAGATTATGTATTACCACAATATGGCACCGGGGCTATTATGGCCGTGCCAGCACATGACACGCGTGATCACGAGTTTGCTATCAAATTTAATCTGCCAATTACGCCTGTCATTGAGCCAGTACTAACTCGCGATGACGCCAAAAATCTGAAAGACTTTATCAAAAAGCGCAAAATTGTTGCCGTAGTCGAAAACTCAAAGGGCGAGCTACTGACTATCAACTGGGGCCCAAAGCTTGGCGGCAGGCTGTTTATTGGCGGAACGGTCGAAGGCGATGAATCACCAGAAATAACTGCCGTACGTGAAGTGACAGAAGAAACTGGCTACACAGATCTAGAATTACTAGCTATAGGGGATGAAACCTTTCATTACAAATACTTTGCCTTCTCTAAACAAGAAGCTCATGAGACAGATGTAAGATTTGTTTATTTCAAGCTCAAAAGTGATGCACAGCAAGATCAAAATCTTGATGAATCAGAAAAAGGTAATTTTGCCGTTGAATGGGTGAGTAAGGATCGTGCGGAGCGAGAAATAGTTGAGCCACTACATCGATACGGCTTCAATAAGTTTATCCAGCATGAAGCTTGGACCGGACAAGGAATCTTATACAACTCTGCACAATTTGATGGTATGACTACGGAGGTGGCTAGCACAAAGATATGCAGCTGGCTGGCGGAAAAATGTGCAGCTAGAGTGACCACTCAGTACAAGCTGCGTGATTGGGTATTCTCTCGCCAACATTATTGGGGCGAACCAATCCCGATAATTCATTGCCCAAAAGACGGTGTAGTGCCAGTGCCAGAGAGTGATCTACCAGTTGTGCTACCAGAAGTGGAGCATTATGAGCCAACAGAGACGGGCGAGTCACCTCTAGCCAATATAACTGATTGGGTAGAGGTAAGCTGTCCTGTCTGTGGCGGCCCAGCTAAACGCGAGACAGATACTATGCCTAATTGGGCGGGGTCATCCTGGTACTATCTACGCTATACCGACCCTCATAATGATCAAGCATTTGCTAGTACGGCCAATCTAGATTATTGGCTACCTGTCGATTTATACAATGGTGGTATGGAGCATACTACGCTGCACTTATTGTATTCGCGCTTCTGGCATCAATTCATGTATGACCAGGGTTTAGTCCCAACTCCTGAGCCATATGCTGTACGCCGATCGCACGGTATGATTCTTGCGGCCGACAAAAAGAAAATGAGCAAATCGCTTGGCAATGTCATCAATCCTGATGATATGGTGCACAAATATGGCGCTGATGCCACGCGGCTATATGAAATGTTTATGGGCCCTTACGACCAGGCCATCGACTGGAATGAGGATAAGCTGGCTGGCGTATATCGATTCCTTAATCGCGTTTGGACGATTACTGAGACATTGCTCAGCGATCATCGAACTGCAGCCAATCCATCTGGCGAGGATGCCACCTTCGAGACCGAGGTAGATCGCATGGTGCACAAAACGCTCAAGCGTCTTGATGTCCAGCTCGATAACCGATCTTTCAATACCACCGTCTCTGCCTTAATGGAGCTGGTGAACTTCTTGCATGCCGAACCAACCTATGGCAAGCTTGCACAGTCAAATTTTAGCGAGCTAGCTCGACGTACTGCTCAGGCGCTTACGCTCATGCTTGCGCCTCTGACGCCACATCTATCTGAGGAGCTTTGGCAGAATCTAGGTGAAGTTGAGAGTGTGCACAAAGCCAGCTGGCCAAAGTATGACCCGCAGTTGATAAAAGATGATTTTGTAACAATTATTGTACAGGTGAATGGCAAGCTACGCGGTAAATTTGCTGTTGAAGCCGGGCTTGATGCGAAGGCATTGGAGCAGCACGCTCGAGCCGAAAATGACCAGCAAAAATGGACGCATGAAGCAGAAATTACCAAAGTCATACCAGTCCCGAATCGGCTGATTAACTTTGTGGTGAAGGCTTAAGCCAAATATTGCGTTCTAGTCAAAATAGTGCTATAATCTTCTCGAATGATAAGCCAAAGAGCTATCTGGCGTTTGCGCCCAATCCTATCTCAACCACGATCCTCTCAGATCGTATAGCTAGCTAAATCTCAGCTATTTCTCAATCGTTCAAGATAGGCTAGAAGCAATCGACTCTTGCTCAAAAGCCAAATTCATATTTACTGTTAAACTACCAGGAGAAACCTGTGGCTGTTCCCAAGAAACGCGTCACCAAAGCTAGTCGTGGCCAACGCCGTAGCCATGACGCACTCAACCCTACCCAACTCGTCAATGCCAAGAATAGCTCTTCTCCAGTGCCGCAACGCTTGCGTCGCGCTGCTGAGATGGGCCTAATCAAACCACGGCACGGCCAGCGCTAAATCATGGCTAGCAATCGACACCTCGGGCGGATAGTGGCGATGCAAACAATCTACGAGTATGACTTTCGCCAAGCCAGCGATCCGGAGACAGCTCCAAAGCTTGACGATATTCTAGCTCGTAACCTCGAAGTCTATCATGACAATATTGAGGATACTGATTTTGTGCGAACGCTTGTGTATGGCACGGTAGCGAATTATGACAAAATCGATGGGCTCATAGCTCCAGCTGCACCGGATTGGCCAATCGAGCAAATTGCCAAGATTGATCGCGGTATACTACGACTTGCGATCTACGAGCTGATGATAAATCGTGATGTTCCGCCCAAGGTAGCTATCAACGAAGCAGTTGAGCTTGCCAAGGCCTTTGGCGGCGATAATTCCAGCCGTTTTGTTAATGGGGTTCTTGGTACTATCTACCGACAAAGTGAATTTTATGAACCAGAAACAGACAAACCAACCAAAGATTCCGACGCAAGCGTTGCCAGCAAGCCAGACCAGCCCGGTTCAGCCAGCCAAGGCAAACAAGCGCCAGTCGACCAAAAAGCGACCGACCAAACGTCGGCTAGCTAAGCCCACCCGTGCTGTAAAAGAATATTCAGCCGGCGGATTTGTGTTTCGTATGACTGAGACAGGGCCACAGTTTTTACTCATTCGTGATCACAAAGATCGCTGGAGCGTAGCCAAAGGTAAGATTGAGTCCGAGGAGACACCGGAGCAAGCCGCCTTACGTGAAATTCGCGAAGAGACCGGCTTACAAACCCTCCTTATTCGTGATAAATTAGACAAGATCTACTTTTTCTATCGACTTAAGAATCGTTTAATTTTTATGACCACGTGGGTGTATTTGGTTGAAGCATTGCGCGGTGATGAGCCTCCCAAAGTCGAAGAAGGTAAGTACTGGATTACAGAGGCGCGTTGGTTTGATATCGAAGAAGCTAGGGCTGTCATGGAGCACAAGGATTTACGGATATTACTCGATGTTGCAATTAATAAGGTTATTGCCAGAATCAAGGTGAAATAGAGTGAAGAATCAAGCTGAGATCGAAGAAGCCATTGGGGTTAAATTTAAAGACCCAAAGCTTCTCGAACGAGCATTCATCCACCGCAGTTACATAAACGAACACGCCCGCTCAGCACTTGAGCACAATGAACGTCTCGAATTCTTGGGTGACGCAGTTCTTGAGCTAGCGGTGACTCGCTATCTCTACGAAAACTTTTACAATCCAGAGGGTGAATTAACCAATTGGCGTAGCGCCTTAGTTAAAACTGATTCACTAGCAGGCGTCGCTACAAAACTCGGCTTGGGTAATTTTTTGATGTTGAGCAGGGGTGAAGATCGAAGTGGTGGGCGGACACGCAAATCATTGCTAGCCAATGTATTTGAAGCATTACTCGGCGCAATTTACTTAGATCAAGGCTATGATCATGCCGAGCAATTTGTGACCGAGCAGGTAATCAGCAAGCTCGATAAGATATTGGAGAGCAAAAGCTACCTTGACCCTAAGAGTTTATTCCAGGAGCAAGCGCAAAATAAACTTGGTCAAACTCCGAGCTACAAAGTGCTGACTGAGTCCGGACCAGACCACAATAAGCACTTCGTGGTCGGTGCATATGTAGGCCGTACCAAAAAAGGTGTAGGTGAGGGACCAAGCAAACAGGCTGCACAGCAAGCTGCTGCTGCTGCTGCCTTAGCTCACTTTAGTACCAAACCGAGCCAACCAACTTAGCCTACCTTATCCACAGTGTGGATAACCCTGTTTGACAGGACTTGATACCTCAGCTATAGTGCATTAAGCTAATGCTTAATAGCAGCAAAATGCCAAAACAGATACCACAACTACAGAAAAACCCAAAGAGGTCGTCGTGACTACCACTTTGAAGAAAGAAAGCCGCTTTAGCTACAAGCACCTAATCCCCATTGTGGTTGCAATGGTGGCAATTGGGGGCTATTTTATTTATCACAGCTTTGCTGGAGCAGTAAGCCTGCCGACGGGTGCAAACGATTTAGTTCTCGAATACGATACTGCCCCCATGGCTGTAGCTACAGCCGTGCCCCGTAACGACGTTGTCCCACTACGAGTTTACGGTAGTGGACTGGCGATATGTGCCAACACCGGTAGCTTAAATAAAGAGGTACTCTATTATTCTACTCAGCTATCGAAGACTCAGCTGGATGAACTAACCACCAAGATTGTTAATGCGGGCTTCTTAAATCTAAAAATAAGCGACAAAACCCCAATTCAGCCTGGGACTACCATTGCTGCACTAGGTGGGGCTCAAGATACTATAAGCCTTAATCTCCAATCAGGCTTGTATGAATATAATTATAGTAATAATGGACCGAAGCCAGCTGCGTATGCTCAAGCGGAACAAATAATTAAACAATTTTGTGGCACACTAAACACACCGTATATCCCGGGCTCTGTGACGGTTGTTACAAAAGAAGTAGCTGATACTGCCCTGTCAATCGATACCACAAACAAGCCAAGTGATGTTCAGCTACCAACTGACCCGGATGAGACAGCCCAGCAAACAATAAGTGGTCAGCAGGTGAGCCAGACCATACAGCAAGCTGGTCGCAAGGGCTACAAGCGATTCGCTTACCAAAACAAAGTATACGAAACAAGCACCCTAATTAAGCTCCCAAATGTAACTCGGCCGCAAAAGCCAAAAAATATCACAAAGGCAAGGAACAAAAATATTGCCGAGGCAGCTGCAACTCCTTCAGTCAAAGTAGTGTTGTTCTGTGCCACTGACGCCTGTAGCATGCCACGAGCTGGCGTGACATTAAATAATTATGCCACCACCGTACAGAGTTTCTATACCGTACAACTCAAAAAACAATTCAATTTATTGCCCTCAGTTACTATCAACGGTACACATCCAGCATCCTACTATCGAACCTGTAACTTTCCGGCCAACCAGCAGCAGAATTGTCCAACAGAACCAAATCCTCATTGCCGGATTGAGCCAGGTGGTTGCACACCCAGCACTCCTGCTGTGAGATCGACATTTTTCAATAGCTTCAATAATATTTCCTCAGAGCTAGCCTCTAGAGGACTATACCCCACGGCCCCAACTTTGTATGTTGCAGGATTTCCAACCGGAGCTCGTAGTGCCTGCGGATATACTGATGACATACCTGGTAAATGGAGTTTAGTTGATTTCACGGATCCTCAGTTCAATGCTTCTTGTCAGAACACTCTTAATTTTGATTACGAAGTCGCTGCTCACGAGCTTGGACATATCTACGGGTTAAATCACACAAGCACCTCAGAGCCGGCCGACATTATGACCCCCCTCCCAACAGCCTGTCAGTTCCCAAGCGCCTGTAGCTTCAACACTAGCCATATCTCCCAATTACGTGCCACCTCTAACTTCCAAGGGGTAGTCAGTCAAGTGTTGGTTACATTTAAGCCTATGCTCGATGTATTTGCCCGTAAAAGTGACGGTAATATCACTACTAAGTGGTATGACAGCGTCATAGGCTGGGCTGGCTGGGGAGCAATAACTGCCAACGGAGCTATTGCTTCCGCACCCTCAACTGCCTCAGCTCATCGGGGAGATCTCCACTTATTTGCTAGAAGTACTACCAACTCCCTAATTCATGCCAATTACAAAGACTTTAAATGGAGTGCATGGGAGAATTTGAGTGGTAATTTCCTTAATGGTCCCGCCTCGGTGTCTTGGGGCAAAAATCGGTATGATGTTTTTGTACGAGGAACCGACAACAAACTTTATCAGAAATATTGGAATGGTCTAGCATGGTCTAGCTGGATTCAATTTAGTGGAAAACTTAGTGCATCCCCGGCAGTGTCATCATGGGGAGTTGGACGGCTTGATGTGTTTATTCGCAATCAAAATAACGCTATTCAAACGAGAAGTTATAACGGTACAAGCTGGTCCGGCTGGAAGTCGCTTGGTGGGAACATGACCACCGGTCCAACTGCTGTGTCTTGGGGGCCAAACCACATCGATGTCTTTGCCTTAGGAGCTGGGAATGCTCTTATGCGTAAAAGCTATGATAATGGAGTGTGGTCAGCTACTTGGCAAAACCTTGGGAATGCGAACCTGCCAACAGGAAGTTTACTTACCGGCTCTCCGCCGTCAGTTGCCTCCCCGGCAGTTGGCAAGCTGGATATTGTCGCTAGGAGTACTACTAGCACTCTACTACACCGTACCTTTAGCAATAATGCTTGGGGCGCGTGGGAAGATCTCGGCACGAGTGGACTGGAGTCAAGCCCAGCAGCTGCCATCTGGAAATAAGCACTCGTTTACTTGATCTGAAAAGCTAAATATTGTACAATCACGCTGTCCCAATAGCAGCTAGCACATTGTGCTGGCACTGAGCAACGGGAGTTGACATGAAGAAGCACGCAAGCACGGGGGGGTTTACCCTCATTGAGTTTTTGGTAGTGATCGTCATCCTCGGCATTCTGGCTGCGGTTGCGGTGTTCGCGTTCGGCAGTGATGAGCAGGACACCAAGAACAACAGCCCGGCAGTCCACTTCGTCACCCCAAGCAGGCAGGTCCAAGCGGCCTGACATCAGAAATCTGTCGACGGAGGGGATTACGTGAAGCAGCCAGGTGGAAAAACGCTGTGGCGGGAGATTAGCAAGAATGTATTACTGACAGTCATTCTCTTCGCCCTAGTGGCAATACTGTTCATCTTGGCGGTTAAGTTTGTGGCTCGAACTCCAGATATGGATAACGGGCTCACAGACCCGTCGGTTGTAACACACCAGGTACACCAGGTCGATCTTGCTCCAGGAAAGTAGTACCGGTCAGGGGTGGGGCATCGCGCTTTACCCCTGACAACCATTGACAGATATGGTTATTTCAGGTTATACTAAGCCGTACTATTTACTTATATAAAACACAGGAACCTCAGTGCAAGTAATTCGCCTGGCCCGAGTGGGTCGCAACAAATATCCAACCTACCGAATCGTAACAGCCGACAAGAGACGGGCTGCCAACGGTAAATTCATGACTATTCTTGGTCATTATAATCCACATACTAAAGAGTTGGTGATCAAGCGCGAAGAATTGCAAATTGCTATTGAGCATGGTGCTCAGCCAAGTAATACCGTGCTGAAGCTTATGCTCAAAGATGGTATTGAGCTGCCAAAGTGGGCGACAGTCAAAACCCGTAAGAAAGTTTCAAAGCAACCAGTTGAAGAGAAGGCCGAAGAGCCAAAAACCGATGAAGCCAAGCCAGTGGAAGCTCCCGATACTACCGAGAGCACTGTTAAAGTAGCCACTGAGCAAACTGAAGCTGCTGAGGCAAAAGAAACTCCCAAAGAAGACAGTGAAACTCCAGCTGAAGCTGACAAAGCTGCTGAGACCGACAAGACAACTGAAAAAGTTGCCGATGTAGTCATCGAAGAAGCTCAAAGCGAAGCCAAAGCCAAATAATAGCTCGCCCAGTAACTCCAAACTCTGGCCAAAACTGAACACTCGATGTACAATGACCTTGTAATTGTAGTAAATCAGCCAAAGGAGCAGCTATGGCAGAACGCGAACAAGAATTTGTCGAATACGTTGTAAAAGCACTGGTTGAGAAGCCAAATAGTGTAGAGGTTAAGCGCTCGCTTGATCAAAAAGGTGTATTTTTAGAATTGACGCTTGACCCAGAAGACGTCGGTAAGGTCATTGGCAAAAAAGGCGCTACAATCAATGCCATCCGAGCTCTTTTGCGCGTGCTCGGAGCTAAATACGATGCTCGCTATAGCCTCAAGGTGATTGAGCCTGAGGGATATCGATCAGAGCGACCAGAGCATGATGATCACGACCAGAGCAGTGACACAAATACTCAGCCCAGTACCGACTCGGTTAATACAGTCGATGAAGAGGCGGCTCCATTGGAGTTAGTCCCTGCGCCCGAGCAAACTGACGAAGTTGATGATATAAAAAGCCGAGCCAAAGAAGGCTTGGAAGATCTCGACGATCTCGATATCTAGGCCTAACGCTTACTCCCAGATTAGCAGATTTGCCTTCCAGGGTAGATAACTATAAAATAACCATAAGTGTTATTAACCTATAAAAGAGCAATCTACCATAGCTACTACTGGCAATAAATCACCAGACGAAACAACTACGCCTAAGCTTCAAAAATCACTAGCCAGGCGACCCAAATTTATCTCTATTGCTGCCCTTGCATTTGCAGTTATTATGGCTGGCTATGTGGGGTATCGCTATGTCGCCTCGTATGCCGCTACTAATATTACGATTTCTGGAAAAGTTGTTGACCAGAACGGTAAGGCAGTAGCAGGGGTAAAAATACAGACATGCGCTACCACGACGCAGCCACTCTCCAATAGCCTAGGTAATTATTCGTTTGTGGTAGCTAAAAAAGGGATTTTTTGCTCGCGCATTCTAGGCTATCCAGCCAACTACTCGACTGGCCAAGCACTTAATAATCATACGACTCACAACACCTCTGCGACTTACGAATGGCAGGTTGCTGGCTTCGATTGCTATAGCAATAAGCGATGTGGCACCGGCAAAATCGGCAGTAACAACGGAGTGCTGACATGGGATCGTGGTATTGATACGGGCTATGATTTCAAGGTTAATTACACGGCTCCGTCTTCCGCAACAAAGATCATGTGGGGAATCGGTGATCAAATTGGTGATGCTCCAAATACCGCCATATACAAAGCTGCTAGTACTAGTATCAATATGATCACCGGTTGGTTTAACACGCCAAACGACTTAGGTTGGATGGCTGGCTACTCCAATCCTGCAAATACTCAACTCTCGGATATATATGGCAAGGGCAAAGCCGTCGAGCTGGTAGTCTGGCAAGCTGATGGTATTGCGCCGAATTCTCCCGCTAACCCAACTCCACAGAACCCTCCTGTAACGTTGCCTCAATACGCCATCACCCCAGCGTTTCTCGGTAACCTCCGAACCCTCATCGACATGTACAAGGGCCATGGCCCCAATTATGGCCCGTTGTATGTAGTCATGTTCACCGAGCACGAAAACTACTACAAGAGTTGGACTGATCGAGTTTGTACAACACTGTACCCCACATGGAATGACAAAACCAAACCGACGTATGCAGCTCATCTAGCAGCCTGCAATACATACAGAGCCTCCGTAATACCAAAAGCAACATACGATGCTGCATTGCTGAACCAATATATCGCGGCTGCCAAGCAAATTCGGGCTCAATACCCTCAAGCCAAGGTCTCACTCGGCTTTAGTGGCTTTTCCTGGACGGGTGCACTTCCCACGGGCATCGATCTGTCAAAATATACCGCTGCTATTAATGCCAGTGACTTCATGGCAGTTCAGCAAATGCAATCATGCTTGCACGAGGATCTGCTTCCACCGCAAATGAAAGCTTCGGTAAAGCAACTAGGCGCCTATGGTAAGCCTGTTATGATATCGCACTTCAAGATTTGGAATGATGGCCTGCCAAATTCCACCGCTGCTCAAAAAATCGCTTGTGCCCAATCTGCTTACACAAAATTCCAACAGGAAATGTTTACCGAAAAGTCTTTAGCCGGCCTAAAAGCTGATGGCTTATTCGCCTGGGACTTCATGACCGATAACTATATCAACGATTCGGGTCCTAACTTCGAAACTTCCAAAGCCTTTATCAAATCCCACACCTTAAGTAGTATAGGCTTCCCAAGTCCGTAGCCCTATTATGGCTGACAATAAGCCAAAGCGTACCAGAAGACTAGCCTTTCGCAAGAATGGCGTAGTTCTTGGCGTACTCGTGCTCGCATTGGTTATACTTGGCTTTATCATTGCTCGCTCTCAAGGAGCCTCTCCATCAGCTGGCATTAGTGCCAGTAGAGGTAGTGTGGCTGCTCCGGCTCAGAAGATAGTAGATGCTACCGCCTCGACTGGTACTGCTGTACAGTTTGGTTCAGTTGCCAAAATCCTCTGGGGCATAGGCGATGAGCCAGATCAGGCTATGCATTCGCGTCTTTATACTCAGGCACCAGTTAATATGATCACTGCTTGGTATGGCGGGTCTGGTGATCTTGGCTGGATGACTGGCTATCGAAACACAACTCAGATATCGGACATGTATGGTCAGGGCAAAGCTCTAGAACTTGTCGTCTTTCTAGCCGGGGATCCGCAATATGCGATTAGCCCTAAGTTCCAGCAAGACATAGCAAGTCTAGCCACAACTTTTTATGGCACAGTACCTGATCCCCGGACACAAGTACAGCATCGCGGACCGGTCTATATCGTACTCTTCACCGAACTTGAAAACTATTACGATACTTGGATGAACACATATTGCGCAAATCATACTGCAGCAGAGTGCTTGGCTTATCGGGCTGCTAACCTCAAAGAGGAATACTATGTCAAGCTAAGACAATCCTATATCAGTGCAGTAGCAGCTATCCATAATGCTAATCCTCAAGCCAAGGTAGCCTTAGGTTTCGGTGGCTTCAGTTGGTTTGGTAACTCAGACACTACTACGATTGATCTCAGCTATTGGAACACCGCCATAGCCGCGAGTGATTTCACGGCCAGTCAAGAAATGCACGCCTGCAATACCCTGGATAGTAGTGGTCGAAGTGAGTTAGTACCGCAGATCCGCAGCTCGGTCAAGCAGCTTGGTAGCTATGGCAAGCCAGTCATGATCTCACATTTTCAAATGTATCCTACTACAACGAGCCCACCGAACTGCTTAAAAGACGGCTTCGCTAGCTTTGAGGAAGAGATGTTGACCGAAGCTTCACTTAGGCAATTAGTCGACTATGGCTTATTCGCCTGGAACTTCATGGGTAGCGAAACCAGCGATTTCACTGACTATGTGGCAAATCCCGGGCCTAACTTTGATACCCTTAAGAACTTTATTACCACGCATGCATCACCGAGTATTAGGTTTCCTGCGCGGTAGGCCATGCTCTCTATCTATTCCTATATCTGTAAATAAGCTATAGTAATACTATGAAAATCTCGATTATAACGCTCTTTCCGGACATGTTTTCCGGACCATTTGCCACCAGCATGATCAAAAAAGCTCAAGATGTAGGCGCAGTTACGATTGAGCTGGTCAATCTGCGCGATTTTGGACTTGGCTCACGCCAGACAGTTGATGATACCCCATATGGCGGGGGAGCCGGCATGGTGCTCAAGCCCGAGCCAATCATTGCAGCCGTTGAGCAGCTCAAATCATCAAGCCCACAAGCCCATGTCATATTACTCAGTCCACGAGGACAAGCCTACAAACAGACCATTGCTCGCACGCTAGCCAAGCGCGAGCATCTCATATTAATTTGTGGACATTACGAAGGTGTTGATGAACGGGTAGGCTCGATTGTGGACGAAGAGATAAGCCTGGGTGATTTTGTGATGACTGGTGGTGAGATTGCGGCCATGACAGTGACCGATAGCGTGGCTCGCTTACTGCCCGGCGTGCTTGGTGATGATCGAAGCGCCCATGATGAATCCTTTTCAGCTGGCCTACTGGAGTATCCGCACTATACTCGTCCGGAAGAGTTTCGAGGTATGAAGGTGCCTGACGAGCTTAAGTCGGGACACCATGCCCAGATTGATCAGTGGCGACGTGCTCAAGCGGTTGAGAAGACAAAGCAAAACCGCCCCGATTTGACCGAGTTCTAGCTATACTTTAATTCTCAAGTAGGTCGTAGATGCGACGAGATAGCTCGGTCTGGCTGGCGTAGCTATTGGTCTGATTATTCCATGGCCCACTCATGGCTACAATGACATAGTCTTTCTTTGGTCCAAAAACAATCCCAGCGTCGTGCATGTAGCCATCGAGCTCACCTGTCTTATGCGCGATTGAAGCTTCAGCCGGCAAGCCTTGCGGTAAACGGTTATTTACTTGGTTGCCTTTGAGTAATGCAATTACCGCTTGAGACGACTCAGGCTTGAGGTATTTGGCTGTATAAATATTGCTCATAAGCGTAGCGACATCGCTAGCATTGGTGAGGGTTGGCACATGAAAGAAATCAGTTGAGCTGTAGCCTTGCTGACGGAATGAGCCATGCTGGGACTGCCAACCTAGGTGAGCGCCAAGGGCTCGACCGCAGGTATTGTCTGACACACTAATTGCTTTGGTGAGACAGTCAGATATCGTGCCACTGGCTCCAAAGCCCACCGGGCTGCTAAGATTAAGTAAACCCTGATCTTTGAGTAGGTAGGCTTGGTTGGCAAGGAAAGCTTTGTAAATACTAGCACTCTCTATGACTTTCTCAGAATTCAGACTAGCAGTAGCTCCGGTCTTAAGATCCTTCACGACGATAAAGTATTCTGCCGACTGACTGGCTGCAAAATCTTGAATTGCCGACTGAATTTTAGCCGAGAGCGCAGCTGTAGTGGCGGCCGTGCTCGCTGTCGCAGCAGCAGCAGATTGTTGCTTGGTTTGGACGGGAGGTTTCGATGAGGGGGCGGCTGACACAGCTGCTGGAGCAGTAGTAGTGGTGTGTCGTGCGATTGGTCGAGCTAAGAGCTTATGTCCGGCAAAATAGCTGGCACTTAATGCCACCCCAGCAACAGCCGCAGCACCTGCGTAGTAAAGCATTCGTGATCGCTCAAGTCCGAGCGGACTATTGGGATCGAGATATTCAATCGTGGGCAACCACGACGCACTTTGCGGCTGCTCTGCTGTTGTCGCATACGCAGGTCGCAATGGCGCTGCCATAATACCGTCGATCACCCTCACATTCATAAGCATTATTATAATCTCGCTTAAGCGTGAGCACAATGGGGCATAGCCGTTGAAAATACTCACGTTTTCAGATATAATGCAGCAGTCAAAAGTGATTATTTGCAACCACCATGGGATGTGGCCAAGCGGTAAGGCGCCTCGCTCTGAACGAGGAGATCGCAGGTTCGACCCCTGCCATCCCAGCCAGGAATTATATGAAAAAACAAAGTTTTTATAGACTATACGATGCCGAGCGTAAGGGACTTATCCGATCTTTTCGTGCCCTAACACAGGCTCAATGGGACGCGCCAACTTTAGATAAAGGCTGGCAAGCACGTGATCTCGCTGCACATATCATTTCGCGCAAGCAAAGATTCTTTCTTCGTGTTATTCGATACGGGGGCAATGCTCCAAAGGCGGTTGATAGTGGGGTAGCTCAATATCGCGACAAATCACCTGCGCAAATCCTACACGCCCTCGAATATGCCTTGCGGTATCACTGGTACGATCGCCTCGGCGCGCGGCTTCTCCTAGTCGAAGTGTGGGTTCACCACGAAGATCTTACTTGGGCGCTTGACATAGGTTCAGCCCAGGATCCTCAGGTGCTTAGATTTATTATTCACTCTTTTCGACGACGCTATAGAGGGTTTCGCTTTGTGGCAA
>JBBSBN010000009.1:0-15037 GCA_038251205.1 Candidatus Saccharimonadia bacterium
CGCAAGAATATGAGCAGCAAATTGGTGAGCTCACCGACGCCTTACAGCGTTTGCAGGCCGATTTTGAGAATTACAAAAAGCGAGTAGCTGCAGAGCAGAGCGGACTGATGGACTCAGCCAAAGCGAGTGTGCTAGCAGAACTTCTGCCGTCACTTGATAATTTTGACCGGGCTGCCGCTCACTTGCCCAAAGAACTTGAAGGTAATTCATGGGCGCAGGGTCTGAGCTATGTTGGAACGCAACTCGAACAAATTCTGGCCGATATGGGTGTGAAAAAATTTAGCCCCGCAGGGCAAGAATTCGATCACAATGAACATGAGGCAGTTGAGTATATGCAGAGCGAAAAGCCCGAGGGCACGATTCTCGAGGTTGTCACACCGGGATACATGATTGGTGAGCAGATAGCGCGTCCGGCAATTGTGAAAGTATCCAGCGGCCAGCATGAGCCTGCCCAAAGCAATGATTTGAAAGATTCTATTACCGAAACAGAACTTAAGACTACAAAAGGAGATAACTAATGGCAAAAATTATTGGAATTGATCTCGGTACCACTAACTCGGCAATGGCCGTAATGGAAGGTGGCGAGCCAACCGTAATTACTAATATTGAAGGAGCCCGCACGACGCCGAGTGTTGTGGCGATAAACAAAAATAATGAACGCTTAGTGGGCCAAACTGCCAAGCGACAAGCTGTCATTAACCCGGATAATACGGTCTTCTCAGTCAAGCGACTGATCGGCCGTACCTTCGACGATCCAGAGGTAAAGCGTGATCTTGACATCATGCCATACAAAATCGAAAAAGACGGCAACAAAGTTAGGGTAAAGATGGGCGATAAGTCCTATAGTCCCGAAGAAATTTCAGCCATGATTCTCGGTAAACTCAAAAGCGATGCCGAAAAGTATCTCGGTACAAATGTGACCGAAGCAGTCATCACCGTGCCTGCTTATTTCAATGACCAACAGCGCCAAGCCACCAAAGATGCCGGTAAAATTGCCGGACTTGAAGTAAAGCGCATTATCAATGAGCCGACCGCGGCCGCACTTGCCTATGGGCTGGATAAGAAAAAAGAAGAAAAGATTGCTGTCTACGACCTCGGCGGTGGTACATTTGACGTATCAGTACTCGAGCTTGGTGACGGTGTATTTGAAGTAAAGAGCACTAATGGGGACACACACCTTGGTGGCGATGACTTTGATATCACGATTATCAATTGGCTGGCTGATGAGTTTAAAAAAGACCAAGGAATTGATCTAAAGTCAGACAAAGCTGCTATGCAGCGTCTTAAGGAAGGTGCTGAGAAAGCCAAGATTGAACTCTCAACCACCCAAGAATCTGAGATCAATATTCCCTTTATCACCGCAGATGCAGATGGTCCCAAGCATCTCAATATCACTCTGAGCCGAGCTAAGCTTGAGCAACTCGTAGGTGAGCTGGTAGAGAAGACTATGAAGCCTTGCGAGGCTGCGCTTAAGGATGCAGGATTGAAAAAAGAAGATATCAACGAAATTATTCTGGTTGGTGGTATGACGCGTATGCCGCTAGTGCAGAGTAAGGTAGAAGCATTTTTCGGTAAGAAACCACTCCAAGGCGTAAATCCTGACGAAGTTGTAGCTGTTGGCGCTGCTATTCAGGGCGGCGTGCTTGGTGGCGAAGTGAAGGATGTCTTGCTACTTGATGTGACTCCATTGAGCTTAGGTTTAGAGACGCTCGGCAGTGTTAGTACTAAGCTCATTGAGCGCAATACTACTATCCCGACTAGCAAGTCCCAAGTCTTTAGTACTGCTGCTGACACTCAGACTTCAGTTGAGATTAATGTACTCCAGGGAGAGCGTGAAATGGCCTCAGACAATAAGTCGCTGGGTCGCTTCATTCTCGATGGCATTCCACCAGCTCCACGAGGTATTCCGCAAATTGAAGTTACATTCAATATCGATGCCAATGGTATTGTGAACGTGAAAGCAACTGATAAGGCGAGCGGTAAAGAGCAGCACATCACGATTACAGGGCAAGGCAGCTTGAACGAAGACGAGATTAAGAAGATGCAGGCTGATGCCGAGGCTCATGCTGATGAGGACAAGCAGAAGCGCGAGCAAATTGAAGCTCGCAATCACGCTGACTCCACGATCTATACAGCCGAGAAAACCGTGCGTGAAAACACTGAAAAGATCAAAGAAGAAGACAAAAAGGCTATCGAAGAGGCAGTTAAAGCAGTCCGCGATAAGCTAGAGTCAGAGAACATTGATGAACTCAAGAAAGTTACCGAAGAGCTCATGGCTGCGATGAGTAAAATTGGCGAGGAACTCTACAAGCAGACCGAGGAAACAGTTGAATCCACGCCGGAAGTAGAGCAAACTGAAAAGGACGGCAAGACCGACAGCCCTGATGTCGAAGAGGGTGAAATCGTCGACGATAAAGGCAAAAAATAACCCAATGAAAACCATCGTATTTATTGATGGTGAGAACTTTATACATCAAGTGCGCGATATGCTTTATAAGCGCCGACTGATTCGCAATCGCGAAGAGCTGGCTACCTATGACATTCGCGCATTGATGACTCAGTCACTCGCAGGATTACACGAATTCGATCCGAAAAATGTCAAAGTGTTCTATTATGCTGCCAAGATTCATCTTAGCGATCAGAGCGATACGCTCAAAGAGCGGACAGAAAGTATTAAAGTTTGGAACGAGCGATTGCGAGAGCAGCTAAGCGAACATCGAGTTGATTTCGTTGAGGCGGGACACCTACTTGTACGTGAGGGCAAACGCTGCGTCGAGTGTGGGCATCGTGAGCCAGTCTTAATGGAAAAAGGGGTCGACGTGCAGCTGGCGGTTGATCTGATTCGTAGCTCAGGTGACAATGTTCGCCTTGTACTGCTAAGCTCCGATGGTGATCTCATGCCGGCAGTGACTGAATCTAAGCGACGCGGCTCCGAAGTGGTTTATCTTGGTTTTCGTGGTGTTAGCAACCTAGCTCTAGCTCGTCTAGCTGACCAGCGCTTTACGATTAACTCAAAGCAAGTCGAGTCAGTCTTTCGCCAGGGCATCAAAGATAAGGCTCCGGCTCAGACTGAGTCTGAACCAAAAAATTCTGAAAGCCAAAGTGAGGCTATAGTATCACAGTCAGACCAAGCAGAATCCTCGAAACCTCAACGCAATCAAAGTCGCCGTACACAGCGGCCACGACACCAACCGCGGAGCGATAATGGCCGAACGTGATTACTACGAGGTCCTAGGTCTTAGTAAGTCTGCCACTGCTGATGAAATCAAAAAAGCTTTTCGCAAGCTAGCGATCAAGCATCATCCAGACAAAGAAGGCGGCAGCGAAGCTAAGTTCAAAGAGATCAATCAAGCTTATGAGGTCTTGAGTGACAGCCAAAAGCGGGCTGCCTATGATCAGTTTGGCCATGCCGGGGTTGGTGCAGGTACAGCTGGAGGTCCAGGTGGGGCAGGCGGCTATGGAGCCCAAGGCTATAATGTTGATTTTGATGGCTTTGACTTTAATAACATGGCCGGTGGCTTTGGCGGTATTAACGATATATTTGATATGTTCTTTCGGGGTGGTAATCGCGCCCGCGATGTAGAAGTTGCGCTCACGATCGACTTTGATGAAGCGATTACAGGGGTGACAAAAGAGCTTAATCTTCGGGTGATGAATCGCAAAAAAGGTGAGCGTGAAAATAAATCCGTCAGCGTCAAAATCCCGGCGGGAATTGATAATGGCCAGAGTGTACGACTGGTAAATCACGGCGAAGTTGGCCAGGATGGCTCAAAGGGAGACTTGTATGTTCATGTTTCGGTTCGCCCAGACAAACGCTTTACTCGCCACGGTCCAAATATTATCTCAGAGCTGAATATTGATATGATCGACGCTGCTCTCTGTACAACGATTGACGCGGAAACTCTTGATGGTTCACTGAGCGTCAAAATCCCTGCCGGCACCCAAACTGGCAAGATTATTAAGCTTACTGGGCGCGGTATGCAAATCCCGGGTCGTGATCAGCGCGGTGATCATTTGCTCAGTATTAAGGTGGTAACACCTACGAAGCTCAACGCACGTCAAAAAAAACTCCTGGAGGAGTTCAAGTCCATCAAAGCTCGTCACAGTTTCTGGTAGACTTTAGGGCTTATGCTTACTATGATTAAGGGTAAGCATGTTTGGCCTGCACATTCCTTCATTTCATTTCAATAGCAATCTAATAATTTTGGCGGCGTTAGTAGCTTTGCCGATTTTTGGAGTTATGCTGGGTGAGGGGCGTCTGCGACGAATGACACTAGCGGTATTTGTTGGTCTGGTATTGGCACAAACCTTTACCGACATTGCATTCCGCTGGCTTAGTCACTGGCACCTTACTCTTGCTACCAAACCAAATATAGCTCTCGCAATTTTTGGACTATCAGTGGTACTACTCAATCTTGGACCAATCTCGAAGCATGGCACACTCCATAGGTTCTCTTGGCGAGTGATCATCTTAAGCTTACTCGCGAGCGCACTACTGGTCAGTAATTTACTGCTTTTCTTGCCCCCAGCTACTCAAGCAAAACTCTTGCATGAATCGCAGATCCTAACCTGGCTTAACCAGACTCGAATTATTTGGATGGCGGCTGCTGTGCTTTGGGTAGTATTTCTGAACCTTACTCCAGGTAAAGAGCATGGCAAGAAAGGCCATTGACAGGAGGCAATCTGATCTTTAGAATGAACGCGACTTTATTTCCAAAACTAAACGTAGGAGAGACCCCAAAATTATGAAAATCGTTATTCTTTCTCGTCCGAACCGCAAGAACGGTTCTGACCGTCTCGCCGAAGCCGCTCGGGCTCGCGGTCATGACGTACAAATTGTTGATTACACGAAGTGCTACTGTAATATCGAGAAGAACAATCCGCAGGTTTACTACGAAGGCGCTCCATTCACGGGAGTTGATGCAATCATTCCACGTATTTCGATCGCCAATCAAAGCTATGGAAGTGTAATCATTCGACAATTTGAAATGATGAATGTATTCTCAACCACCGGCTCACTAGCCTTTCTTCGAGCTCGCGATAAGCTCCGTAGCACCCAGCTGCTTGCGCGACGTGGAATTGACATCCCAAAGACCGCTTTTGCGCGTGGTACGGAGGATGTGGAGGAGATTATTGACATGGTTGGAGGTACGCCGCTGATCATTAAGCTAACTCGTGGATCCTTAGGGGTGGGTGTGGTGCTGGCGGAGACACGCTCTGCAGCTCGAGCCATCATCCAAGCTTTCAATTCTCAAGGAGTGAACATCTTGATTCAGGAATTTATCAAAGAGTCGGCCGGAATTGATCTCCGGGTCTTTGTAATAGATGGTGAGGTTTGTGGCGCCATGAAGCGAACAGCCGAGGGCGAAGAGTTTCGGAGCAATGTCCATCTCGGTGGCAAGACAGAAGTCATAACACTCAATAAAAAAGAACGCAGCTTAGCTATCAGAGCGGCGGCGGCCATGAATCTCGCAATTGCGGGAGTTGATCTGCTTTTGTCGCAGCGCGGACCATTGGTGATGGAAGTGAACTCTTTCCCAATGCTTGAAGGCATTGAAGAAGCTACTGGCCGCGATATCGCCAGTCAAATAATTGCCTATGTCGAAGGTAATGTACCGAAGAAACGTCGCCGCGATAAAGTCGGCGCTTAAGTAAATCTAATAATCTAGAAAATCTGATGCGAAGTCTGAACATATTACTGATCGATAATGATACTCATTACAAAAAACGTCTCAAAGTACTGCTTGCTGAGCATAATGTGACTGTGTTGGGTCATGATGCAGTTGGTCAAGAAGATATCAATGATTTTGATGTGATCATCCTCTCGGGAGGCGGCATTACCGACGCTAGTGGGCAGAAACGGCCACTGCTACATTTCACACACTTCTATCATGATCAAATTGAGCTGGTACGTACCACCAAAAAGCCAGTGATTGGTATCTGTTTAGGATCTGAGATTATTGGCTATGCCTTTGGGTCGAAGCTAAGTCGTCCATTCAAGACTCGTCGCAAAGGCGTCTTTCCAATTGCATCTATTCGGCTTGATCCGATCATGGGCGGTGCACAAGAGGCCCGTGTATTTCAGTCAAATCATTGGATTCTCACCGAGGTTGGCAAAGATCTTGAAGTTATAGCAGCCAGCGATGAAGGTGCCGAAATTATTCGTCATCGCACACGACCAATCTATGGAATTCAATTCCACCCCGAGCGCACCAGGGGTAATAATGATGGTCCTAAGATATTTAATCGCATTTTACGAACGATCACGAGCTAGATTTGCTTCGCGACGGCCTTTTTGTTCTGTGATTGTTTCGAGTTAGTTTTTGCTTTCTCTAGATCATAAAAATTTGCGAATATTGTCTGCGAGATACTCTCGGCGAATGGTGTGCGACCCTTATGTCGTAGCACCAGCCAATTACTTGGGACACGTTCGACTACTTGCTCATGGAGGATGTGGCTTGCTCTGCGTCGATTGATCTCAGGGTGAAACTGGACACCAAATACCGGTAGGGTCTCATGCTCAAATGCCTCGATCGGATTGCGCCGCGAGGTGGCTGTGCGCATATACCCGGCCGGCAGGCGACTGACGTCATCATGATGGTGCTCAAAAGCAAAGAACTGTCCTGGTAGATTTTTGAGCAGCCGACTGGGGCGAATTCGTCTAATTTTAACCCAGCCAGTGGTGGGACGACGGTAATGGGTAATGTTGTGATCGCTTGCGAGAGCTGCGACAATGGCTTGATGCCCAAAGCAGATTCCGAGCAGTGGTATCTCTTCCTTGATAGCTTCTTTGATCAATTGACGTAGGTGCCGAAACCCCGGATTCGTTGCCTCAAGCTTGCCAGCACCACCAGTCAGTACGACATGGCTGTAGCCCGCTAGAGTTTCGGGAAGTTCGTCGTGATTTCGTACCAGGACATTGTACTTGGCAGCTACGTTTTCTCGAAAAGCATAGCAGGCATTACAGGGATTGGTCAGGTGATTATCAATAATCAAGATGTGTCGCATACTGAAACAATTGTATCACAAGCAGGTTAAACTCTTGAATTATTATTACTTTAATGGTATAATTTGCGACTGTAGGTGGAGGAAATCTTTCTTCACCTCTGTACCCTTCGTTACAAATAGTTTTATCCGGTGGCTGCAAAGCAGTCTGAGTGAAAGAAGATCAGTATGGACGAGCACGTTGCAGATGGAGATGACGGGCTGCCGCAGAACTGGTTCGGACTTGTAAACAGGTTTGAACAGCAGTTTGCTGCGAACGGCTACAACGGCGCAGGAACGTCCGACGAAGTCTTCTATCGTCGTTTCGGTACTGCACCCATCATTTTCTCAGCGCCCCACGCAATCAAGCAAATACGTGAAGGTGAGGTGAAGGAAGAGGATCGGGGGACTGGTTCGTTGGCCATTTTCTTGGCCAGTGTGACTGGTGGGACGGCAATCGCCATGCGTGGACGTCAGACCAATGACCCCATGCGTGCTGACAAAGATCACCCTCACAAACAGGCCATTCATACAGATAAAAGTGAGGGTGCTCAGGTCTTGATAGACCTGCACGGCATCTCCGCTGCCACGGCCGATGATGTCGGGTGTGATCTTGGTCTCGGTCTGGGCTCTATCCCAACGGCCGCTTCGGGCTTCATGGCTGATGCGTACCGTCAAAACGGGCGAAAGATGTGGGGCAGAGAGCTGGCCGTCAAGTGTGGCTTCAGCAAGTTTGCTGCACTCAAGGCCGCCGGAATCACGATGTTCGCTCTCAATCAGGGGCTTTCTGCCATTCAGGTGGAGCATCGCCCAAGCCTGCGATTCGGGGATGACTATCTGGCTCGGGGAACGGCTATCCGACTTCACGTCAATGTAGCGCGGATGGTGTTGTCGGAGCTTGAGACCTTGTCGCACCTGCGCCGACGGGCGAGGGAATTCTCTCTCGAACCAATCAAGGAGTCGACTTAACGAAGGGTGATGCGGGTGATAGCGTAAGCTGCCCCCGCTAACCCAGCTATTATCAACTTTCTATCTGATCACAGATTGACTTACCTGCTCTTTTCAGGTTTAATAAACAAGTATTGGCGGCATGGTTTTTGTGTATATCTATTGTATTAGACCACCGTCATCACGGGTCCATAGCTCAGTTGGTTAGAGCTTCTGCCTTTTAAGCAGAGAGTCGTGGGTTCGAGTCCCACTGGACCCTCCATATTTATTACTTGCAAGAGGGTGGAGTAAACTTTCTATGTATCAAATTTCTTATATTAATTGGATGTTCAAAGTATGAGTGGACATTCCAAATGGCATTCGATTAAGCACCAAAAGGCTGCAACTGATGCCAAACGCGGTAAGGCATTCACTAAGCTTGCCAGCGAAGTAGCGCTAGCTGCTCGTGATGGTGCGGATCCTAAAATGAATTACAAGCTGCGGCTTGCTATTGTAAAAGCCAAGCAAGGCTCGATGCCGGCAGCAAATATTGATCGAGCAATCGCTCGGGGCTCGGGCCAGGCGGGCGGTGCAGTCCTGGAAGAGCTCAACTATGAAGGTTACGGTCCAAGCGGTGTGGCGGTGATCGTACGAGCAGTGACCGACAATCGTAATCGTACTGCGGCGGATGTGAAATCAGTTTTCTCAAAGCACGGCGGTAATCTTGGTGGACTTGGCTCTGTCAGCTATATGTTTGAGCAACGCGGTGTGATTGTGGCTTCGCGCGAAGCGGATCGTGATGCAGTAAGTTTGGCTGCCATTGATACCGGGGCATCCGATATCGATGATAGTGGTGACCAACTTTTTATTTACACTACCCCAACTGATCTTGAGAAGGTTAAAGAAGCGATTGGCAATGACAACATTGAAAGTGCAGAGCTAGAGATGCATGCAGCCCAGCAGGTTCGAGTTGATGATGAGGGAAAAGCACGCAGTGTACTAAAGCTGATTGATGCACTTGATGATATTGATGATGTGGTATCGGTAGATGCCAACTTTGATATCCCTGACGACGTACTTGATAAGATCTCATGAAGATCATGGGGGTGGATCCCGGTACTGCTACTACTGGCTTTGCAGTACTGGAGGTAGAAAAGAGCAGAAAGAAATTGCTCGAATGCGGCGTGATCACGACCCAAGATGTCGATCCAATGCCCCATCGGCTCACCATCATTGCCAGCGATCTCAATGCACTTATCACGCAACATAAGCCAGACTGGATCGCGGTTGAGCAGCTTTTCTTCGCCACCAATGCCAAGACTGCTATCACTGTCGGACAAGCTCGTGGAGTAGTGCTACTGATTGCTGCTCAGCATGGACTGAGCATTGCTGAGTATACGCCTCTGCAGGTCAAGCAGGCAGTTACCGGCTATGGTCAAGCTACCAAGAAGCAGATCCAGACAATGGTGAAGACAATTCTTGGCCTAAGCGAAGTGCCAAAGCCAGACGATGCGGCTGATGCCGTGGCAATTGCGATCTGTCATAGTGCAACGCTTAAGCTTTCCCCACAGCAAAATACTTGACCAGCTCGTCAGGCAAGCTATAATTAGCTAGGTTCCGTACTAATAGCTCATGCTTTTGACGGATAGCAGAGGTGCCGGGGTCTCGACTTCTAATCCATACCAGCGTCTTCGGGGGCGTGCGTGTGGTGCAGGGCAAGGCTCTGGCCCATTTTCACCAGAATAACCCCATCCCACCCTCCGACCGGGTGCGGTATGGGTAGCAAGGAAGGAGGACGTGGCGCGCGACGCCACACAGGACCCGGGGTGGTCCGCCCCTCCTTGCTTTCCGGGAAACTCCTTCACCCCACAAGTGAATGACTATCCCGGGCTCACCCCGCGAAGCTGCTGTCTGCTGTAGGTGCCTCCTCGCAGCATCGACCGGCCTCGCGGGAAGCTGTACGGCTGCATCAGTCAGCCACGTACTGCACCTACACTTTGCGGGTAGGTGTGGTTACCACCGCGGCCGGGGGGGGACTGGACTCCCCCGGCCGCACCGTCCGGAATCCGTATGGATTCAAATGCCTCAGGAATAGTTCCTGGGGTTTTCTCGTTGCAGCGGATGTTCGGGGCGTAAGTAATCATTAGCTTGTAGTAACATTACGCACGAAAGGCGAACAAGCTCGGCCTTTCTGATATAATAGCTGCATGATTGCACGTTTGCGCGGAGAAGTTATTAGTAAGGATTTTACGACGGTGATTATTGATGTTGCTGGCGTTGGCTACGAAATCCAGCTGAGTCGTCAAGCCGCCGATGTCTTGGGGGTCGGCAACACAGCTGAGCTTTTCATTGCTGAGAATATTCGCGAAGACAGCTATAATTTATTTGGCTTTATTGATGTAAAACAGCGCGGGCTCTACTATCAACTTAATTCTGTCTCTGGTGTTGGACCGAAAGCTACTATGGCGATCCTGTCGGGAAACACGGTTGAGGATATCGAAGTAGCCATCATTGCAGGGAACGTTGGCTTATTCTCAAATGTAAGTGGGATCGGTCGTAAGACCGCTAGCCGAATCGTGTTGGAGCTCAAAGGAAAGCTCGAGCTGGCACCGCAAAAGGCTGCCGCTGATGACCCAGTCTACCAAGCCCTCATCAGCCTGGGCTATTCAGCCAAGCAAGCGAGTGCAGCCGTGAAAGACTTACCGACTGAGGGCGGGCTCGATACACGACTCAAGTATGCCCTCAAGGAGTTGGCTAAATGATCGAACGAAATCAAGATCTCTATGAGGCGCAGGCCAATGAAGATGTGGTAGAAGAGCTAACGCAGAAGCCGGTCATCAAAGCCGATGAACAGCTCGAAGAAACACTCAGGCCGCGTAATTTCAAAGAATATATTGGTCAGGATAAGATCAAAACAAGCTTGCATTTGACAATTACTGCTGCCAAAAAACGCAATGATCAGCTGGATCATATCTTGCTGTATGGCCCACCCGGGCTTGGTAAGACCACGCTTGCCAATGTGATTGCCCGTGAGATGGGAGTGAATGTGCGCGTAACTTCGGGGCCAGCAATTGAGCGGGCTGGTGATCTTGCATCAATGCTAACCAGTCTTACGGATGGTGATGTGCTTTTTATCGATGAAATTCACCGTCTACCTAAGACGGTAGAGGAAGTTCTCTATCCAGCAATGGAAGATTATGTCATCGATATCATGCTTGGCAAAGGTCCGAGCGCTCAAAGTTTGCGTCTAGATTTACCCAAATTCACCATCATCGGCGCCACTACTCGGTTTGGGGCATTATCTGGGCCCTTCCGCGACCGCTTCGGCTTGATTCATCGACTAGACTATTACAACGAAACTGAGATCAAACGAATCCTAACCCGCTCGGCTCGAATACTTGGAGTAAAGACTGAGCCCAATACACTTGAAGAACTATCCACTCGTGCTCGGCTGACACCTCGAATTGCCAATCGATTATTAAAGCGGGCAAGAGATTATTCACAAGTTCATGGCGATGGGCAACTTACATTAGAGCAAGTGCGTCGTTCGCTTGATCTGATAGAAGTTGATGATCTTGGTCTCGACAGCTCAGATCGCCGGTTGCTTGGCGTATTGATCGATAATTTTGGGGGTGGACCCGCTGGAGTCGAGGCTATTGCTGCAGCGACTCAAGAAGAACGTCAAACGATCGAAGATGTTTACGAGCCATACTTATTGCAGATTGGTATGCTGGAGCGTACGACGCGGGGCCGTAAAGCCACTCCAAGAGCTTATAAACATCTCGGCAAAACTCTCAAAACCACTGCCAAATCGAACACTAACTCAGCTCAAGATAAACTGCTGTAGCGTGATATACTAAAAACCATGGAACTCGAGCGCTATCCAGGACAGGCCAAAGATGAAGTTACTAAGTTTGTTATTTTTAAGCATTGGGCCTCAGTTGCCCCGGTCTTTTTAGTCGGCTTCCTCATACTCGGACTGAGTTTCTACGCAATCTCGTATGGAGCAGTAGCTACCGGTATGCTCTTTCATCAAATCCCCAAATCAACCATCTCGGTTGCGGGTGTTGCCGGTGTGGCGATAGCAGTGGCCTTTTTTGTCGCCGTAATTTGGATCTGGCGACGTAACCGCATCATTGTGACCAACGAGCACTTGGTTGATATCGATCAAATCGGCTTATTTAGCCGCAAGCTAGCAATCGTAAACCTTGGCAGCATTCAAGATCTCTCCACCCAAGTCAATGGACCGATGCAGACTATGCTGAAGTACGGCCGCATTCTTGTGCAAACCGCCGGCGAGAAAGAAAATTTCTCGCTTGATTATATGCCTAACCCGTATCGTAACGAGCAACGAATTCATGAAGCTCATCGTAACTACGTCGTCACTCATCAGCAGGCTCAAATTAAAACTGAAGCCATGGCTCAAGCTGAAGCAAACGCTGTGGTGCGCAAACGCGAAGCCAGTACTAAAACGCCGCCATCACCCTCAAGCGATGATGTTAATCCGCTCGAGCAGCAATAATGTCTATAAAACGCGTAAAAGTTCCCCGAGACTCGTCAATCCCTGACTGGCTTTATCAAAGCCATCTCTAGCGAGTGGTCGAAGGTTGCTCTTGCGAACTTGATCATCGAGATCAGATTCTGGCTTGGCCGCCGCGATTGCATTTGCCAATCCTTCTTTGACAGGCAAGACTTCAAATAGGTTTATTTGTCCCAAATAGCCCGTGCCATTACATTTGGGACAGCCAACGGCTTTGTAAAACGTAGCTCCTCCAACGGTGGTAGGCTGATCGGAGTGGGCGGCTGGGGTAGGCTGAGTGCCGGGAGCAGTGGTTTGGCCGACTTGTGGTTCAGGGGCATTCCCTTCCTCTAGACCGCGATAAATAAGGTTTGGATCCTGGCTTATGCGATCAAGAATACTTTTGCGAGCCAACTCATCCATGCTAGGAGCAGGAATAACTTTCTTCATATGAATCTGTTCTGCATGATTATCATTGCTTGAGGGCTGATAGGCAGATCCAGTATCGGCAGCATCGATATCTCCGACAATAGTTTCAATTTTAGCGAGCTCACCACCGCTGGGGATATAGCTCTGACGACAGGTAACACAGAGTCTTCGAACTCGGCGCGTGGCGATGACTAGCTTGAGCCCGGCAGCTACCAAGAAAGGAGCGACTCCCATGTCATTCATACGAATAATTGCTAGCACACTACTCTTAGCGTGCATACCACTCAAAACCGTTTTGCCGGCCAAGGCAGCATCGAATACAAGCTCAGCACTAACTCTATCAGCTAGCTCGCCCACGAGCAGCACATTGGGATCTTGATTGAGGACGGTACTAATAGCTGTTGGATAATTAAGACCGTGCGCGGTATCGAGTTGCGTTTGATTAACCGAAGGCATCTTCTGGCTGACTGGGTTTTCAACACTGGCGATATTATTGCTATTTGGGTCAAATGCACGCAAGAGATTATATAGCACCGGCTGGCAATCTGCAGCAACTGGACTTGTCACCAAAACAACTCCTCGGTTTTGATTTAAGGCAGCGGAAATCTTGCCGAGTGAGCCAGCATCAAGACCGAGCTGCTCGAGTGTAGGAAGAGTAACAGCCTCGTCAACAACCTGCAGTGTTACTTTCTCACCCGAGATTGTCGGCACACTTGTTAGGCGGAAGATGATAGGAGAGGTGCCGAAGTTAGCTTCAAACTGCCCACTCTGTGCTACTCTGCTTTCACTTGAGTTCACACCTGATAATTGCTTGAGGTACATCATTGCTTCATTGTGCATGTTCCCGGGGATGGACATGGTGCTACCCAGTACACCATCGATACGATAGCGAACTTGAGTAGCCGCACCTCGCGGCTCGATATGAATATCAGTAGCACGAGAACGAACCCCGTATTCGAGAATAGTCTGGACACTATTCTCAATAGAACCCGTACCTTGGGCCGCTGGAGCGGGGGCTACAGGCGGCGATGAAGCAGGAGCCGGGGCAGGAGTGGGAACACTCGGAATAGAAGCCGGTACCGGCGCAGTTGCGGTAGGGCTTGGCGCTACAGGTTGGGTCTGGGGTTGGTTCTGACTTGCCGCCATATGCTTCAATTATAGCACAAGCCTTATGGTTACCGGACTATTTTATCGTGCATTAATTAATACTGTAATTGGCTATAGTTGCTGATTTTTGTAGGAGCAGCTACGATTGGATATGGAATCTATGAATATCAACCAGAACTTAAAGCATATTACGCGAAACTCCGAGCAAAGCTTGGCGCTCGCCCGACAGCTCGCAGCTAAGCTACAAGCTCCCTTTACCTTAGAGTTAATCGGGGATCTTGGTGGTGGGAAAACGACTTTTGTCAAAGGTTTGGCAGAAGGACTGGGTGTTACTCAGACTGTTACGAGTCCAACGTTTACCATTCATCGGAGTTACCTTACCCCAAATAACAACAGCTTGGAGCATTTTGATTTATACCGATTAGCAGAAGCTGAAAGCGAAGATGTAGTGGTAGCGGATGAGTTGAGTGAAGCTGTTGTGAGGCCTGGTGCCTTTACTGCTATTGAATGGGCAAAGCCACTCGAAGCAAAGCTGCCGACCGACCGACTAGTCGTTACATTTCATTATCTTGATGAGAACTCACGTGAGATCATATTTCGCGCCACTGGACCTGCTGCTGCCAAAGTTCTCGAGAGCCTCAAATGATATTGACATTGCGTACCGATCGTCCCGAAGCCATGTTGCAATTATTAGAGAATGATAAAGTGCTTGCTATTCACCAATGGCTTGCTGATCGGCAACTGGCCGATACTATCATTCCGACAATGACTGATTTTTTGAAGCAAAACGACAAGAGCTGGCAGGATCTTACGGGCCTTATCGTATTTAGTGGTAGTGGATCATTTACTGGACTACGAATCGGCACAACAGTGGCTAATGCATTGGCATTTAGTCTGAATGTACCAGTAGTAAAGGCTTCAGGTGACGATTGGATAAAGCTTGGTATAACGCAACTGACGCATACCAGTCCAGGTAACTTTGTCACGCCTGACTATTCAGCTGAGCCAAATATCACTCGTCCAAAAACTCAATAGCCAGTTTGACTCGTCTGGCGAAGTGGCGTTTAATAA
>JBBSBN010000010.1:0-12409 GCA_038251205.1 Candidatus Saccharimonadia bacterium
CCAAAAGGCAAAAACAAAAGCTACGGCTACCAAGGCTGTTGTCCACATCACCTCTGGTGATGTTTGGGAAGCTCTGCGAATGTGTGAAGCTGGCGGTAACTACGCCAACAAAAACAACCCACGTTATCGCGGTGCCTATCAGTATAGCTTCAGTACCTGGGGTAACTACGCCGGATTTTACGATCCTGCCGATGCTCCCCCAGCAGTTCAGGACGCCAAAGCCCGCGAGACTCAAGCTGCTCGTGGTTGGAGTCCATGGCCTGCCTGTGCCCGTAAACTTGGCTTACTCTAAAGCCAGAATTACCGCTACAGGCACTACAGTGTTACGAAAACCCCCTTCATTTGGGGGTTTTCGTGTGATCAAACTGAAACAAAAACCGCCCCTTGCTATCTGCTTGGGCGGGGTTTTGTTTTTTGCTGTGTGGGGCTACAACCTACTGGCAAGCCTCGCATTCAGAGAGCAATTTTGGATCTATCGGACAAACCATTGGCTTGTCCCAATCAATATCCGCGATTGAATTAGTAGCTTGATTAGCTGCCTTATTCACGGTTCCCTCCGACTTCACTGAAGCATTAACGACTCTACTCATACTCACCCTCCTTTTGTTTTGGACTTATAAAACTATCTACAATTTTACCCGTCTGATTTTGCTTATGCAATATGATTTACAAATTTTGATGTGGATAATTTAGCGTTTTTTAATACTCAAGAAACACCATATATAGCGTTTAGACGGCAGTTGTATGCATATAACTAATCGGCTTCGTTGGCCATGGCGACTTCAGCAATATAGCTACAATAGTCGCAGTCAGCGCCAGACTGAGGAAGTCTTAGTCTCTCAAGCGTGCGTTTTATCTCGGGCAAGGTTGGCTCAATCCAGCTATCATTGCCTACATACGAGATTACTTTAATATCAAATTCGAGCTTACCATCAAAAGCTTCTCGGTCAGCCTTGCCATTACAATATACGAAGTAGCCAGTAGAACTCACGTTGAAACCATTTTGACGGAAGAGCCATTGGTAGACCTCCATCTGACGCTTATAAGCTATCTGCCATGGTGCATCAAGATTAACTTCCCCATTCTTGCTTGTAGCTTTATAATCAACCACAATCAATTCTCCTGCTGGAGTATGCCAGAGATCATCAATGGCTCCAAAAACTTCAAGATTTGATGGTTCGTGGATATAACGAATACCATGGAAATTATTTCGCCAATCCTCAATTGCTTCATGCGGAAATGGCACAGCATCAATCTTATATTGCTTCATAAGGGGGTGTTGGCTCTGGTTAGTCCGATGTATATCGAACTCTTTCTTTAGGAGCGCATCTACGGCTGAATTAAGATTAAAAGGATAGCCGGGTGGGCGGGCTACTCCAAGGCGGCGATCCATATAGAAGCAACGAGGGCATTCTAGAAACAAATCAATTTTGCTACGAGATACCGGAAACGGCTTGGTAGAAGCTGACTCGTAATTATTGCGTGTGCGGCGGGCGTTGTAATATGCTGACATTGATTCTATTCTAGCAGATCAATATCTGAGCGAGAAAATTATTGCTTAGGGCCGTAGATATAATGAAAAGCTGAGGCTTTTACCCAGCGGTGGCTAACCTTATTCCAACCTACATAGTTCATTTCAGCAATGTGAACTTGGTCTCCGTCAACAGCTTCGACAAAAGCAACATGTCCATAACGACCTGCGGTAGTCTGTGCTATTGCACCAACTACAGGAATATTACCTGTTAAGTAGCCAGCTGCTTGAGATCGAAGCAACCAATCACGGGCATTACCCCAATTAGCCGGTACTGGTCGACGAAAAGCAACATAGTAAGTACATTGACCGTATGCATAGTGGCCATGAGTATATTGCACCCCATCATTGGGAGCTGGGGTTGCCAGATTACTATCAGCTGGTAAGGCTTTTGGAGAGGTTTCAGGAGTCGTAGTAGCTGGAGTAGCCAGCTTAGCTTGACTGGTTGCACGAGCTACTTTTTTCTTATCTTGTTTGGCAAGTCTTGCCTTTGTGGGCTTACTTTTTGCCAACTGAATATTCATGACTTGAGGATCCGGTATAGTAGCTTCTGTTTTGGCTAAGGAGGTAACAGTGGCTGTCTTAACAGCAAGTACTTGAGTTTTAGCGGCCACTAGCTGGTTTTCAATCTTTTCCTGAGCCTGTTGATTGAAATGACTCACCTGACTTGCCAATGAAGATGTATCAATACTTAGTTCATTCGCTGTAATTGGCTTTTTGTTATCAACCATGCTCATAAAATGCAGCGCAAAACCAATAGCAACTGCTACCACCGATAGCATAATGGTACTTTTTATACCGTGGCTAAACCTCGAGGGACGCAGTGTCCCATCGGGCGATTGACGCTGATTAAACCAGGTAACTCTCAGCTTACCTTTACTTGTTGTGGGCATTTCTGGAAGCCGGGCATACGCTGGCATCACTGAATTTGGCACAGGATTAGGCAAGCCAATATGAGCTGCTGAGCAATTTGCTGGCGGCTGAGTTAAAAGACCTGCGTAGGGCTGGGGTATTGTTGGAACAGAATTCATAATATTGATACGAATCAGTCATTCTACCAGATTTCAGCTCCGATGCAAGCATAAACACTATAAGAAATTGAATAATTGCGGGTTTCCCCGAGCTCTAAGCTCGAGGGACCCAAAGAGGTAGAGCTTCCCTTACCTCCGACGACGGAGCCACGGATGAGACTTTCGGCGCGAGAGGCTTACCTCACAGGAGCGCTTCGGATTGTCAATTCCCCGATGCACGATCTGGAATTGACCCCGAGGATACAGCCGCCGTTCGATCAGATCGTGAGCGCTGCCGGGAAACGACTCGGTAAATGCCGGTATGACTTGCTCAAGTACCGGATGAATTTCCCTGATCGCAACTCCATAGAGATGACGAGTGTGGATACCCCAATACGAGCTTGGGGTGCGCCACCAGATTGACTTCGACCACCACAACCACCTCCACAACCGGCAGGCCTCACTATTGGAACAGGCCGCCTCGAGCTCTATGGCGTGTATCACGGTGGGGAGGCTTGGACGATCGTGATGGTAGCTCGGAAGCACGTCATCCGTCAACGGAGCCAGTGGCACAATGGGCAGCAGCTCGTCGGACACTGCTCTCAAGTCATGCATCGACCATGGTGCGGGGGGCACTTCTAAAAGTAGCATTCGGCCACCTTTTACCTCCTTGGGAGAGAACACATCCTAATCAGATGATTGTCCTATGCTAATGCCTCGCTAGAAGCATGTCAAATCCAGTGATTTCAGATATATATACTGCCGTTTAAGTTTGTTATGCTTCTGCTACAATAAGAGCTATGGAATCACATCATCAAAAGCCTCTAACTATTGCCGGAGCACGTAAGCTCCCCTTTATGGAGCAGTTAACAAGTGATCCCGAAACAAACGCTCGACTTAATCGAATTGAGACTGAATTTGCACGGGGTTTTGACTTTGTTGAGAAATTGCCAAAAACAGTTAGTATTTTTGGCTCCACCCGTGCTAAAGATGGTTCGCGCAATTACGAAAACGCACGTCAACTTGCTCGCTTACTTACTACAGAAGAGAGCTTTGGCGTTGTGACTGGTGGCGGGCCCGGCATTATGGAGGCAGCCAATCGAGGTGCTTACGAAGCGGGCGGCATTTCAGCTGGCCTGACCATTCAATTACCAACTGGCCAAAAACCAAATCCATATGTTCAATCTCGTTGTGATTTTCATTATTTCTTCATTCGTAAAGTACTATTGAGTTTCGCCGCCCGGGTTTATATTTATTTCCCTGGTGGCTATGGAACACTAGACGAGTTTCTCGAAATAATCACACTCATCCAAACAAATAAAATCCAGAGGATTCCGGTCATTTGTTTTGGTTCTGATTTCTGGCGACCACTGCAAGACTGGATGCATCAGTACCTCTTGGAGCGTAATGATGCAATTGATGCAACCGATCTTGACCTGTTCTCTATCACCGATTCACCCGAGGAAGTACTGGCAATTGCGCGGGTTGCAGCTCGTCGTGTATAGTACGTTGGTATGGTAGATCCAACAGACCAAAACAGAGCTCAAGATGCACCAGTAAGCACTGAAATAACTCAGCTTCTAGCTGAAATTAGCGTTACGAAGAATAAGATTAAAACTATTCGAGCACAAGCTGCTGATGTACTTGATCAAAACGAGGATCATAAAACCCTTAAAACTGCTAGCGAAGAGCTTGCCACCAAGAGAGCTGAGGCGCGGAAGACCCTACTAGAGGATCGTGATTATGAGAAACTTAGTGCTGAATTAGAAGACTACCGATTTAAACTAAGAGATCTCAATGAAATACTCAGTGCTCATTTACTTGAATTCTACAACAAAACTCAAAAGACAGAGCTCGTCGACCGTACTGGCGCAACTCATCAAGTTATTATTTCCGCCAAGCTTGGTAAAGTTGGCGGCACCTCAGAAGGATCGACTACCTAACGCCTTGACTGGGCGCATAAAAACCGCTATAATAGTTGGGATATGAAAAGCGGAATCCACCCCGACTATATAAAAACTCAGGTAACATGCTCAGGTTGCAACATTACCTTTGAGAGCATGTCGACAGTACCTGAAATTCAAGTTGAGATTTGCAGTAACTGCCATCCTTTCTATACTGGTAAACAAAAGCTGGTAGATACCGCCGGTCGTGTTGACCGTTTCCGGGCTCAGACCGAAGCTGCTCAGAAACTACGCACAAAAGGCACGAAAACTCGTGTCAAAAAAGCTGTAGATAAATCAAAGACTGACACCGCACCACTTGATAAAGAACTTAAGATTGAAGAAGTTGAGCTCAAGGTTAAGACCGTATCGACGATTAATGATATTGGTTCTATACCAGACTCAAACGACAAGTAATTTACATACTCTTCAGATGGAGCTGCTATAATGTATAGCAGCTTTTATAATTATGACTGATCAACAACTTTCCGACTTTAAACACGAACTTGAGCAGCTTGAAGCTGAATTAGCCAAGCCTGATGCCTACGCTTCACCGCGCGTGCGTGAGCTAGCCACTCGTCAAGCTGAACTGCGAGAAAAGGTAGCAGCCGGACAAAACTACCAGCAAATGCAACGGGAGTTAAGTGAAGCTAGAGAACTCATGAATGATCCCGAAATGACCGAGATGGCAGAGGCTGAAATACTGCGTCTGGAAGCAGCCATAGTAGAGGCAGAATTACATCTTCAGGCATTACTTGCGCCAAAAGATCCAAATGATACCAAGAATGCCATTTTGGAAATTCGCGCTGGCGCTGGAGGTGATGAGTCAAGCTTATTTGCGAGTGAGTTAGCCCGCCTTTATACTCGCTTTGCAGAACGCCACGAACTCAAAACTGAAATTCTTAGCTCCAGCCCAAATGAGGTAGGCGGTTATAAGGAAATCATCTTTGAAGTTAAAGGAAAGCATGCCTATGCTCGGCTCAAATACGAATCAGGAGTCCATCGAGTACAGCGAGTTCCCGTAACTGAATCTGCCGGTCGCATTCATACTTCAACTGCGACAGTAGCCGTTCTGCCCGAAGCCGAAGAAACCGATCTTGAAATCAGCCCGAACGATGTTCGTATTGATGTCTTTCGAGCCAGCGGTCACGGTGGGCAGTCAGTTAACACTACCGATTCAGCAGTTCGAATCACCCATCTGGCCAGCGGTATCGTCGTAACTTGCCAGGATGAGAAGAGTCAACTTAAGAACAAAACCAAGGCCATGAGTGTATTACGTTCTCGCCTCCTCGCACGTAAGCAAGAGGAGGAGCGAAAGACGCAAGGGGAAGCTCGGCTATCACAAATCGGTACGGGTGATCGTTCAGAGAAAATTCGAACGTATAATTTTCCTCAAGACCGAGTTACAGACCATCGGATTGGTTACACCACTCGTAACTTAGCTCGCTTCATGGATGGTGAGATCGATGAGCTGATTGCAGCTCTGGCCGCAGCTGATATGCAAGCTCGCATTATATCAGCTCAATGAGCGATCAGTCACAACCAAGCACCATACATGCCACCCTGCAGGCTGCTAAAACCAAGCTACAAAAAGCCATGATTCCTTCAGCTAGTCTCGATGCTGAGCTACTCATGGTCGATATATTAGACCAAGATCGTAGCTGGCTGATTGCACATGGCGCAGATCAACTCAACTCAACTCAACAAAAAAAATATTCAAAACATATTGCAGCTCGAGCACGCCGTCAGCCTGTAGCGTATGTAGTTGGCCATAAAGAATTCTATGGCTTGAAGCTTTTGACAACTCCTGATGCCTTAATCCCCCGGCCTGAGACAGAGCTCATTGTCGAGCAAATACTCTCAACAGCGAGGCAAAGAGCTACGGTGCTTGATATTGGCACCGGTTGTGGGGCTATCGCAATTGCCCTTGCTCATACTCGAGCCGACCTACAAGTAAGTGCGAGCGATATTTCTGAAGCTGCTTTAGGGCTGGCCCGGAAGAATGCCACGATGCTCATGCCTCACACTCGGATCAAATTCTTTCAAAGCGATCTTCTTAATAATGCGAAGGGGCGTTTTGATGTTATTGCCGCAAATCTACCGTATGTACCAACAGAAAAAAGGGCTCGGATCTCTGCCGAAGCAAAAACTGAGCCACAGATTGCTCTCTATGGAGGCGATGATGGTCTCGATATTTATCGTCACTTTTTTGCCAATGTATCGGAACATCTCAAACCCCACGGAACAATTTACTGTGAGTCTGACCCATGGCAACACAAGGATTTGCAAAATCTCGCCTTGAAAGCTGGTTTTAAGCGACTGTTTGAGGACTACCTTATCTGTGGCTTTATAAAGGCTTAAGAGTCGGCCTGCTGAAGTGTTGCGGTTGTACCCTGGGTCTTTCCATTTCGAGTGTAGGTAATTTTTACTTTATCACCATCCTTAAACTGACCTATCACCGACGCAAGTCCATTATTTCCATCAACTGATTTATCATTAACCTTTGTAATGATGTCTCCGTCTTTAAGGCCAGCTTTATCTGCCGGACCACCTGCAACTACTCCCGGGTTACTGCTACTACCCTGTACATACGCTCCAGAATCAGTATTTATTTTGAGTTGAGCAGCTATGTCTTTGGTAAGCATCACATAGCGTACCCCAAGAAATGCACGGGTTATCTTTCCTTGACTCTCAACCGCACTAATATCATTTTTTGCATCGTTGATCGGAATAGCAAATCCAATGTTTTGAGCTCCTTCTCCCGCGATAGCCGTATTTATGCCAATAACCTGTCCGGCTATATTAACAAGGGGTCCTCCTGAATTACCAGGATTGATGGCCGCATCTGTCTGCAAGAGATTACTCAGCGATTCGGATTCTCCACCCGCTCCAGCTGTGATTGACTGGCGGCGGCCTGAGATTATCCCGGAAGTAACAGAGTTTTGAAATTGACCCAAGGCATTACCGATAGCAACCACGGTTTGGCCCACTTCCACCTTGCTTGAATCACCTAGTTCAGCCACTTTTAGCCCTTTGGCATCAATCTTCACAAAAGCAATGTCATTTGTGGGATCCTTGGCTAAAATGCTAGCATTTTTGTATTGCTTTCCATCTGAAGTAATGACAGTAAAGTTACTCCCCTCGGAGACAACGTGCTTATTCGTCAAAATTAAGCCATCCGAAGTTACAATAATACCTGTCCCGGCACCTTGGCCTGTTTGAGTTTGGCCAAAGAGGTCTGTTGTGGTTGTAGAAGAAGTTATGCTCACCACCGAAGGCGAAACCTTCTTAGCTAAATCAATAATTGCCGATTGCTCTTGTACCGTTACTTGTTTGCTAGCAGTGAGTGAATTCGTAGCTGCCTCAGGCTGTACAAATCGTCCGTAGAAAGCTGCGCCAAGAACACCGGAAAGTAAACCGATTACTAAGTAGCTCATAAACAACCGAAGGTGACTAGGTCTGGAGTGCGCTGGTCGTTCTCCGACATGATGATGGTTTGATTGATTGTAGTCGGATACGTTAGGTTGAGCTACAATCGGCTTGATTTGCTCTTGCTTTGAATCAAGGCCGGTATCTTTAGCTGGCATAAAGTTTCATTCTTCCTTTCGATTATGAGCCGGTTGGCCCTTCATTTATTATAGTATCGCATTTTGCATAATACTTAGATAGCATTCGCCCACTTCGTAAATAGTAGCAATAATCCAAACACTAGCACGATAACTGCAAGGTATTCAAAAATCAGACTACGCGAGAGTTTATGCGCCCGAAAGTGGTAGTAAATTCCCCCTAAGCTATAGGCTAGCACAACAATAATGAGAGCCGGCTGAGAAATAACCAACATAAGTTTTGGTAAGGAATAGAATACGAGCCACGACGAACTTATGGCTAGTAGCTCTGTGCCCAAAAGTGCCCAAATTAGTGCTAGGCTTTCTGGTTTATCCGATACTCCGCTTAGCCAGAAATTAGCAATTACATAGTACCCGAGCCAACTCAGCGCTAAAACAAGCCAACTTGGGATGTTCCACAGAGCCATGGCTTGTGACGCCGAGTTTGTGATCAAAAAAATTGCTGATAGATTAATAGCGGCTTCAAGTTTAATCCAAGGTTCAGCTTGACACTCATAACGCATCAGTCCAGCCGTAAGTCCGGCTAGTAAGAGTGCTAGTAATAGGAGAATCGGCCAAGCATAGATCGCGCTGCTGGCACTATTGGTCAAAAATAGCGCAAGACCACCGGCCACTAAGAGTGGTCGTACGGTTTTTAGTACCCAAATATTACGTTTGCGTGTAACAATTAAGCGAGAAAGGGCCAACCAAATACAAAGAGCAACGGCAGTAAGCCCCACTACCCACCAGCCTGGCGAAGAGAGGGCCAGCCAGAACGATAGCCAGCTAACAACAAACACCAATAGCGTCAGGCGCTGAGCTCGACTCAGCCTGCCCACCCGAAAGCGTTTAAATGATAGATTCATAATTAACTACAATTGGTTTAATTAGAGAACTTATAATCAGAGCCAATGACAAGACTGATTGTAGCCGTGGCTTGACCAGTGGCCGGGTCAGTTGCGGGCGTTGCGCCTTGAATAGTTCGTGCTTTAAGGCTAAACCTTTTCTGCAGGTACTGCAAGGTGTAGGTTTTGCGGCCCTTACTATGGTCAAGTAGCTCGCTATGAGCTTGGGTCGTAATGTCACTACACCCCATCACATTGTAACCATAACTTTTGAGAAGATTGCAGACTTTCAAGCCAGTAGCTGGGTTACCGCTGGCATTCTTGATTTCAAGAGGAGCGTTCTCTCGGTGAATTTCTCCGTCAAAAAAGAGTTGGCGTACAAAGGCTTGAATGTTAGCATATTCACCCTGGCCAATGGTTGGTATCACCACGCTGAGGCCATCTAAATTGGCTGTTTCGACGAGTTTATTATCATTATTATCAAGTACTTGAGTTTGCACAGTGGTCGGGTCAATGTCATGAGTGATTTGGTATATTTTTTTCATTTCTTCAAGTCCAATATCTGTACGAACGTCATCGCCAACTACGTCTATTAGGTCACTGAGTTTTGCTGGATTTACCAATGTACTAAGACTCAAAGCCTTACTACGCATGGCTAGCAAAACTGCTTGTTGACGTCGAGCCCGGCCAAAGTCATTTCCGCAGTTACCCTTGCGGCAACGGGTGTATTTCAATGCCAAATCTCCATTCATGGTAGTTTGGCCGGCCGGTATCAGCAAGCCGCAGCTGCGTCCCTCATTATTTGCACATGGATAGCTGTTATCACGCAAAGTTTCCGGAACAGCAATACTAACACCCCCAAGCGTATCAATGGCTTTTTTCAGACCAGAGAAATCCGTACGCACAAAATAATCAATCGGTATGCCCAACACTTGACTCACCGTTGACTTGGCAAGCTGAGGTCCACTACCCGGTTTATGCTGCTCACCATGGGCATGTGCGGAATTAATCTTATCAAAACCCACACCGTCGATTTTGACATAGAGATCACGGGGTAACCCGAGGATAGCTACATCCCGCGTACGCGTGTCAATTGAAAGCACTTGCATAGTATCCGACAAGTCTGCTCCCGCATGACCAGCATCTCCAACTCCCAATAAGAGAATATTAACTCGAGAACCACCCTCGGATGTGATCGCTGTAGTATTAAGCTTTTGCTCAAGTTTTACGGGTGCTGCATTGGTGTTCTTCACTATCACCCGCGATAAACTATAGAATCGAATTCCAAAGAATGACATGCCGATTATTATGGCAAGACTGCTCGCCATGAGTATTTTCCGTCGTATCTGATGTTTAAGCTGCCGGTCCTCTTGTTTACGGTCATGCAAGCGCCGTGTTCGCGGGTCATAACTCAAACTTGCATCACCATCAATAACTGCGTCTTTCTTTGACACAGAAGCAGCTGATCGTCCCGGCGGTGGAGTTAATTCAGCCGAGGCAATAATACGTCGTTTCACCCTCATATTGGCTCATTATAGCGCACTGGACGGTCGGCGGTAAAGATTGCTCGGAAGCCAGCGCACAGCTATAATGAAGTCATGAGTAATCTGCCCGTACCTCCTGGACAAAAACCTCCCGAATCTCCCTTATCTCAGCCACACAAAACAAAATCTGTCGGTGAGCTTGGTGAGAAAACTTTTGCAAGTGATGTGGGCGGCAAATCAAACTGGCTACTAAGTGCACTAAAGTTTGCAATCAATTGGATCATCATCCCACTCGTGATAGTGTTTTTATTCCAAGCCTTTGTTTTTCAGGCTTTTTATGTCTCGGGGCAAAGCATGGAGCCAACATTTCAAGATGGCGATTATTTGGTCATATCGAAGATTGGTATTACCAGTAAAACCATTCGGCAGTTCTTCAATAAAAATGCTTCGCTTAATTATCAACGAGGAGATGTATTGGTTTTCCGGCCGCCGATTGCCACCTCGACTTTCTATATTAAACGTCTTATAGGTCTTCCCGGTGAGAGAGTTGTGCTACACGATGGCAAAATCACTATTTATAATAAGGAGCATCCACAGGGGATTGTGTTAAAGGAAACATATACCGACCAAGCTGCTACTACACTCGGTGATCTTGATGTGACAGTTGATAAGGATAAGGTTTTTGTATTTGGTGATAATCGTGAAGCAAATGCCAGCTATGATAGTCGGCAATGGGGTCAACTTCCTCAATATGATATCACCGGGAGGGTAATTATCCGCTTATTACCTATCAACCGCTTCCGGTGGCTAGTTGGGCATGTAGGCTACAGCGTTATAACACCGTTCCCAATTTGGAAAGTTTTCTATCGTAGCTAGAACTAGTTGTAGAAATATTTCGTGATGCCCTGCAGCTCTTCGCTATCTTTGTATTCAATTACTAGTCTACCGCCACGAGCATGATGCTGAATCTGCACTTTTGTCTTTAATAACTTTCCGAGCTTACCAATAACTGTATTTTCTTCTGGTGTACCTTCTAGAACTTCTTTGACGTGCTGGGCAGTTGAAACATTGCCTTTTAGATATTGACGGGCAAGGTGTTCGGCTTGTTGAATTGTTAGATGTCGACTCAGAATGGCCTCTAGTAGGGTTTGTTGTGATTCAAGATCAGGTAATGACAGAATTTGAATAGCGTGACCCATCTTGATCTTACCATCAATGATGGCTTGTTTGGCTTCTGGCGAGAGCTTGAGCATGCGCATGGTATTTGAAATGAGTGGTCGTGATTTACCAACTCGCTCAGCTAAGTCTTCAGACCGCATTCCGAACTCATACATAAGCTTATTATAGGCAGCTGCTTCATCGAGCAAATTGAGGTCTTCACGTTGAATATTCTCTATAAGTGCTACTTCCAAGCGCTGTTGCTGACTATGAGTTCTGACAATTGCTGGCACCACTTTGAGCTTGGCCAATTTAGCTGCTCGTAGCCTACGTTCACCAGCAACTAAGCTATATTCATGCCCAGATATTTGTTCAACAATTAGGGGCTGGATAATTCCGTGAACTCGAATAGAGCTAGCCAATTCCTGCAGGCTTTGATCGTCAAAGTCGCTTCGTGGTTGACTTGGATTAGCGGCAATTTGATTGATATCAACGTCTATTAACGTATCGCTGGCCTTAGCAACTTCTTGGCGCAAAGCCGGATTCACAAACTCATCATCAATATCAGTCGGTAGCAGGGCCTCTAGACCCCGTCCGAGTCGATCAGGTTTTTTCGACACGACGCAGAACCTCCTTAGCTAATTTCTTATAAGCAGCTGCGCCCTTACTAAATCGATCGTAATGGTTGATTGGTTTACCATGACTCGGGGCCTCAGCTAATCTAATATTACGAGGAATTGAGGCATTTATCAACGTATCTGGGAAATGATGCTTGAGCTGTGCTTCCACCTGAGCTGATAAGCTGGTTCGCGGATTATGCATAGTAATGACCA
>JBBSBN010000011.1:0-11929 GCA_038251205.1 Candidatus Saccharimonadia bacterium
GGAGATGGAACAAGCTAGCAAGTTCTGTTGAGCTGAGCACCATACTTCGATGGTGGCTTGGGAAAAAACGCCAAATAAAATCTGTCGCTAATTTCTGGGGTTGATCGGCCTTTTTAAATTGCAGCTGATTGCTACCAGGGAGATTAAATGGCGCAAAACTCGATACAATATCAGTTGTAATAGCATTTGCTCGAGAAGGAGTTGGGCTACTGGCTACCACTCGAATGAGGCTTTCGAATGCCGGAACGCTTGCTTTGGCTTCAATAGCCGCGCTCATTTTCTGATCTATTTCATTTGGAGGGGTGGGCGTTGGAGCTGATGCATCATTACTACCACCCGAGCTAGGTGGTTTAATTGGAGCTTGGGCTATACTAGCAACGGCTTTCCAGCCTGTCGGTGACGGCTTGGCTTTGTTGGGATTTATTAGTTTAGCGGCTTCAGCGTGAGCGTTTTTTGACCAAGTCTCGCTAACCGGGCGGATTAGTAATTGGATGGCCGCGCCTTCATCAGTTTGTAAACGGCTCATGCCATTTAAGAGCGCTGCTAGACTGTCCTTTCCATTTTTTTTGTAATCGTTGATAGGGTAATATGACGGTTGCGCGAGCCGGAACTCACCCCCAGTTACACCGCCAATTTTTGCTTTATCGGAGAAAATATTATAATCATTTACCTGATCAATCTGGACATCTGGATAGGCTGCCGAAAGTGATTTCTCTACCGTAGAAAGCAGACTAATGGGCGTGAGCACATAAAAATATACTTGATTTTGCCAAGCCACAATCTCAAGTCCTAAGTGACGCTGGTTGTATAAGCCTGCAGTTTTGCCGGTAGTTGTTCCGGCGAGTAGGGTGAAGAGCTGTTCAGCATGACCAAGTAATGTTTCACTATTAGCAGGTTGATCACCCATGCCAGACTTATCTTGAGCCAAAGGTGGTAGCTTCACAAGTAATGATACCATTTTCAAACTACGCTCTATCTCCTTTGACCGGCGAGTATGACTAAGTATACGCCATATACCAATTCCCACTACGACTATGGCAAATACGCCAAAGACCGTTACCATGAGTACGGTAAAACTAGATGCCATCATACCTACTGATCAGGGTTATCGACATCAAAATTGAACCTTTGCTTGAGATACTGTTTATTAAGGCTTTGCTCGGCAGTATCTTCTGCCTTTGGATCATCCCTTTTTTCATCGATAATGCGTTCCGCCTGCTCAACCCATGGCTTTTCTATTAAATCTACATCGGCTGCTGTGGGTGGAGGAGTTGCGCTACTGGCTGATTGGCTTGGACTCAAACTAGGAGCCGAAGCTGTACCATCGTCTATCGCCCTCTGTACCGGTGGAGGAGTTGCGCTTGCTGACGGATGATCATGTGGCGGCGGTTGGGTTGTTTCTGACGCAGCAGGCGTTGAGCCCACCTCTGGAGTAGACATGCTGTTTGGGTTTGTGGGTAGAGGTTGGTTTTCCGGCAATGGTTGCGACGGGTTTGTGGGCTGCATAAGCATTATTATATCAGAACTGACTAGATTTATTTATGAACCCAAACTGTCGTACCAACATCAGCCCAATTATAGAGAAAGGCAGCAGTTGCAAGCGGCATATTAACGCAGCCATGAGAGCCTCCATTGTAGTAATCCTGCCCGCCAAAACTATTTCGCCAGCTCGCATCATGCATGCCATAGCCCAGGTAGAATGGCATCCAATATTGCACAAACACATTGTAATTGTAGCCATAGGGTCGGCCATTTAAGTAAGTATTGGTAGTTTTGTAATAGATGTGGAACGTGCCTGTTACAGTAGGGAAACCAGCACCCGTAGCACCACTGGTCACTGGTGAGCTATAAATAACCTTATGATCTTGGTAAGCCCAAAGACGCTGACTACTTAAGTTGATTTCTATATAGCGTGCATCAGATAAACCGCCCGCATATGTAGTTGCGGTCTTGAAGGCCACTGGCCCAGCAGTCAAATCAAAGCTAAGATCTCGACCTGTGCGCATGGCTTCTATGACAGCCACATTTGCCTTATCCTGATTAACAGCCAGGCCGTCTTGGCCCTCCTGCTCAACACTTGTCGTTCCGTCAGCCACTACAATCTTCTTGGTCTTGGGTTGAATGTTAATTTCATTTGCTATTGATTGCACCCAACCCTTAACTTGAGTATCGTCAATTTCAACACTAAGCTCGCTACGACCATTGGCGTGCTCGATGGGTTTGAAGCTTAGCCAATACCCAATATTGGTGGGGCTGGCTGTATAAGCCTTACCGCCATAGTTTAAGGTAATCTTGCGGCTCAATTGCTCTTTTGCCTGGTTGCGGGCTTCTCCTAGCTGGCTCGTTTTGATGGCTGGCTGAACAGGCTCAGCGCTAATATGAATGGTCTGACTTTCGCTATTAGTGAGAGATCCGGTGATCAGTCTTTGTAAGGTTTCTGGCTTAATTGTTTGGCCACTCTGCTCCGGGACTGTTTGAAGTTGACCATCAACAACCTTGATTGTAGCATTTACGGGAAGTGTACCGACCTGACGAGCTACCTTGCTCGTAAAACTCGCTAACTTATCACTATCCATTGAATAAACATAGCCTGAATTGCGTTTTTGAGTGCCACGCACTAGATCAACGATTGCAAGCGGTCCCCGGCCAGTGCTATAGGCTAACTCAACCGTCTTATCAATATCATACTGCACCCCGATACTGTGGCTGGTGGTAGTAAAGTGCTTTTTACCAACAACAACATCGAGCTTATAATCTTGCGGGGTACCGCTAAGTTTACTGCGGGCTTGAGCTTGGGTATCCCAACCAATCGGTTTATTGGCTACCGTTACTCCAGGAAGCATTTGCCCTTCAGTCAGAGCAGCTGCTACACCATTTCCAAGTAGAAATATAAAGAGAATTCCGACCAAAATAAACCGCACACGATCCCAAATACTGGGCTTGAGTCCTGATCGAGACAATGACGGCGGCAAACTCCACCGATGTGAGTACGGTTGCATTTTTATTTTGCTTTGCCTGAAGTTATTATATACCGCTCAACTTCGAAGCACTAGCTTTTTGAAAAAGCTTAGCGGTTAGAGATAGCAATATGCTGGGTTAGTAGTTTAGTAGTCATTTTAACTGACGTCTCAATTTCTTTGGCTGTCGGATTAGGACCAAGATCTAGATACAGTCGTGTTGTAACTTTTTTATTGCCCGCCTCCACACCATCACCTTCATAGACACCAACAAAGCTGAAACTAGCCACTGTTTTTGCTTGAGACAAAATCTGGACAATTGTCTGCCATTTTACATCTCGCTCCACAAGCAAGGTTACATCTCGCTCCACAAGCTGGTATGGAACAATTGTTTCTGCCGTAATAAGAGCCGGATGGGTAATAATATAATCAAGTGCAAATTCCGCGTAGCTTACTTCATAACGACGAGCGCTTTTTGGCAAGATTTTCGGATTAAGCTGGCCAAACCAACCGAGTTCACGATCATCCCAATTCAATTCTCCACTTCTACCGACCACAAACCAGTTTGCATTCCCTTGAAAAGGCATAGTATCTGATCTTACCTGGCTACGACTGCCCAGCCACTGTACGATTTTTTGCAACTCAGAAATACTGTCTGGCCCAACACACATAAAGCCTATTCGCCAGCTTTCCTCCACCTTAGTATCTTTTTGCTGCTCTACTTTTTTAAAAACTTTAGAAGCTTCAAACCAAGCAAAAGGGTTTGGGTAGTCATGATTGCGCTCAAGAACTTGAAGAAAACTAGACAATAAATCGGAACGCAAATAATGCTGCTCGAGACTCATTGGGTTAGCAACTCGCAAGTGCTCAGCTGGTTTTTCACCGACTGTCTCAAGCATAGTAGCGCTCACAAACGAGTAGGTCATAATTTCAAATAAGCCTCGGGCCGCCAGCTGTTGTTTAAGCACAGATAAGCTGGTGAGAAACTGATGAGGGGTGGTGTCTTGAGGTGGTAGGCTCGGTAAACGGGTAGGGAGGTTGTCATAACCAATGAGCTTAATAATTTCTTCACAAATGTCTTGTTCGCGTTCAATATCTGTTCGATACCAGGGTACTGTAATCGCTAAGATATGATTAAAGCTCGTTACATAGCGTCGAGCCCCTATATAATGGGGGTGATTTACGAATTCACTCACCGATACGAGCTGCGGCTGACTTTGACCGTTTTCGTACTGGTGAGTTTTGAGATTATATCGCTTCTTCAATATGGTTAAAACTTTGTTATGACCAACATAGAGTCCTGCTTCTACACTTGCCGACTTAGTATTATCTAGGGCATAAAGAAGAATATCGCCAGCTTTGAGCTGATCTGATCTAATCTGTTGGCCAGTTTTGGCTTGGGCTTTGCCATCTCGGCCAATATCAACCCCTATCCTTTGATAAAAATAATCCGTTAGCTCAGCGCTCTTAATAGCTGTAGTGGCTTCTCCTGACCCCTTATCGTCACTCTCCAGATGCCGCTGTACTGCGCGGCTTAAGCTAAAGTGCTCAACTTCAAAGCCAAGCTGGTTTAGCCCATTGATAATATTCTTCTCGTCCCCACTTGTCAGCTTTACTCCTAAGAGCTGCTCTGCCCATCGCAGTCGCAAGCCCAATTGGCAAATTTCTTCAGATTTATAAATCTGATCAATGGGGAACTCGAGTATCTCTGCTTTACAGACTTCACGCAATAGCTCTACCAAACGATCAGCAGCTAGCTGAGGCAAGGGGAGGGGGAGTCCGCGCTCAAAGCGGGCAGATGCTTCCGTACGTAGTCCATGCCGCATAGCTGTGCGGCGTACTACCGTCTTATCAAATTGGGCAACTTCTAAAATAATTTGTTTCGTCTGAGAGCTTACTTCAGAACCGGCACCACCAATCACCCCTGCCAGCCCTACCGGACCGCGTTTGTCGGCAATTATTAAGTCTTCTGGATTAAGCTCTCTTTTGACACCATCAAGCGTAGTTAGTGTCTCGGTAGGGGAGCCATAACGCACAGTAAGTTCACCGTGAATTTTTTCCGCATCGTAAGCATGGGCTGGTTGGCCTAGCTCAAGCATAACAAAATTAGTGATGTCCACAATCGGGCTAATACTCCGCATGCCGTTCTGTTGTAAGTTTTCCACAAGCCACTTTGGCGAATGTGCGGATTGTTTCAAATTTAGTTTCACAGTTATGAAACGACCACACTTGCCCATTTTCTTGACATCAGTATTAATTATTTTTTGATAGGTATTTTGTACCGGAGAGTCAAATTTGAGTGAATTTGGGTGTAATGGTGAAAAAACGGCGATTTCCCTCGCCAACCCCACTATACTCAAATAGTCCCACCTATTTGCAGGGGTCTTAATATCCACGACTGTATCGTGAGTCCATACGTCGCACAATGTTTTACCTATTGGAGTAGAGTAGTCGAGTACTAGATTTCCGCTATGATCATCTGATATACCAAGCTCACGTTCTGAGCAAATCATCCCAGCTGATTCTTCACCCCGGATTTTCGCTGCGCGAATAATTGTACCGTCTGGTAGTTTGGCGCCAACTAAAGCCAAGGCAATCTTCTGATTTTTTGCAATATTGGGTGAGCCGCAGACGATGGACAGTTTCTCGCTGCCGATATCGACAATGGTAAGTTTCAAACGATCGGCATTCGGATGTTGACGCAATGATACAACATGGCCTATCACTATCTTTGGATCCCAATCTTTTGAACTAATTATTTGTTCGACTTCAATTTCGGTCCTCCCTATTGCTTCGAGAAGCTGGTCGGTTGTAAGGGGCTTTTGCAGATAAGAATTTAAACTTTTGGTAGAAATATTCATCTTAAAATGCCTCCAAAAATCTGAGATTTGGCCGCCAATTTTGACGTAAATCATCCATACCAAATTTGATCTGTGCCAAACGCTCCACCCCCACCCCAAAGGCAAACCCAGAGTATTTTACGCTATCCACTCCAGCGCTCTCTAAGACTTTGGGGTGAATCATACCTGCACCTAGAAGCTCTAGCCACTGCCCGCGAAACCGTGCATCCACCTCTACTGACGGCTCGGTATATGGGAAATAGCTCGGTCGTAATCGGATTGTTGAGTCAGCACCAAGAATACCCTGAACAAAATGCGCCAAAGTCCCCTTCAGATCACTTAAACTTACACCTTCCCCCACTACCAATCCTTCAACCTGGGTGAAAATCCAAGAATGTGTAGCATCTTCATTCTCATTCCGAAACACTTTACCAGGCACAATAATCTTAATTGGAGGCTTGTTCTGCTCGAGAAAACGAACCTGCATTCCAGATGTATGCGTACGGGGAATCAAGGGTCTACCAGCTTGAGTCTCCTTAAGATAGAAGGTATCCTGCATCTCTCGCGCTGGATGCTCTGGTGGCATATTAAGTGCCTCGAAGTTGTACCAATCCGTTTCTACTTCTGGACCATCTACAATTGCGAAGCCGAGTCGCTCAAATATACCGTAGGCTTCTGTCAGGATGTGGCTAGTCGGGTGCAAATGTCCAAACGTTGCTCCCAATTGAGGCTGGCTTAAATCAACAGCTGGAAATTCTTTCCTATTAACCAGCTCATCTCGACGCAACAAGAACGCTGCTTCTAGATCCGCGCGGAGCTGGTTTAGAAGCTCTCCCTGAACTTTTCTCTGAGACACTGGAATGTCTTTTAAGCCCCGTAGAGCGGTTGTGACAAGGCTTTTTTGGCCTAAGAAGCCAGCCTTGAGCTGATTAAGTTCGCCCTCATTTGTCGCACTCTTTGCTACCTCACGCGCCTTACCTAGCTGAGCCTTGGCCTGCTCGTCATTCATTATTCCATTTGATTGGTTAGTCTTTGCCATTATATGCCTCTTGATGCCCTCTTGTCCGAAGATAAAATTCGATTAACAGTAATACGAGCGCGAGTAAGACAATGTCTTTAATACTCAGGGTACCCAGACTGCGCAGAGCAAGTATGGTCATCAGCCCAAGCCCTGTTAGAAAAGCAGTACGAAAGCTGCTATTAACCGTACGATTCAGATTGTCCCGACCATGAAGGAGCCAAATTTTGACGGTAATCAAGGCAATACAAAGGCAGCCAACCACAAATATTAGAGCATCGATAAACCAAAACGTCACCCCACTTGGCCCTAAATGTTTCGGTGTGGTGGCCATCATAACACCAATACCAACCACTCCGCTGGCCAATGTCCCTAAGACTATACCAGCCAGCTTTAGATTAGCGGATTTAAGCTTTGCAAAATGTTCTCTCACTCGATTCTCTTGCTTAAGCCTTATTATTACAGATATACGAGATAGGCTCAAGCGCAGTGAATACAAGATTATTGAACAACTTTCGTTTTTGTCTGTATACATTATTTATTTTCGTATTTTTTGATATGTTATTGAGCTACTTATTTGTTCTTTATTCTAAGTACTATTGCTCGCCCATACAGTCCAATGATTTCGACGCGATTTATAATTGTGCGACTCTACCTCACTCGCTAGCACATGATACTTTATATGTCTTTAAGCTAAGTTTGGCAAAACAATATTTACGTCTCGCTATTTTTTGCTAAATAAAAAAGCCCCCGTGACAGGTAGCTATATTGTATAAATACTAAAAGTTTCGGGGCAACATATCTGCCCTCTTGATTGTTTAATGTAAATTAAGTGGCACATGTTGCCCCGCAAAGTCCTAACAGGAGCTAAGACTTAGAGTTGGGCCGCGTAAGCGGTCCGGCTCTCCCCACCATCCTGTGGTCGCGAAACAGATCAAGCTTAGAGCACTGCTTGATCTAAACGCCAACGGGCAAGGTAGTGGTAAATGGTACGTCTTCCCTCGTTTCCCAAGCTGGTGCCAGGTGTGAAGGTAGAAACGCCCTCAAACAGTAGGGAGAGTCCCGACTAGAAATAAGGGGGAATTTCTAGGCCGGACTCTCCCAGCTATCTATATATAAAATAGGAGTTCTTTTGTTGTATTTAGCGGGTTTTGTTTTTGTTTTTGTAAAAGTGCAGGTTTCGTTAGTCATTATAGCAAGCGGTTATGCTTATGTCAAGTACTTTGATGTCAAAATAGCTCATTTCGAGAAATTTTTAACTCATTTAGTAGTTAAAGAAACAACGGTAACTCTACTACTCCAGAAAAAGACCCTGTCATTAAAGCAGCCCTATAGATTTTTTAACCAGGTCTAGCTTTTTATCAGCAATGAGAGAAGCTTTGGAGTTCCCTTTTTCTATTGTTTGCAATAACGTGGCTTCATTTTTTCGTAATTTATTGTATTTTTGTTGTATCGTTGTAATTTTATCAACGATAAGTTCAGCTAATTCTTGCTTAAACACTGAATATGTTGCATTCTTAAACTTACTTTCCACCTGTGATGGGGTTTGATCACCTAGAGCTGCATAAATGTGTATTAAGTTCGTAAGAGCTGGCTTATCTGCACCCGTTCTTACCTCATCACCCGAATCTGTAATAGCACGTTTAACCTTATTCAACACTTGATCGGCAGACTCCTCTAGGTAAACCGTGCCTGGTCCAGGATCACTCTTGCTCATCTTGGCCATTGGATCATCGAGCTTCATAATGCGGGTACCAAAGTCAGCACTTACAGCTTTGGGTAGTATAAATGTTGGTCCGTAGATATTATTAAAACGAGCTGCAATGGTACGAGTAAGCTCAATGTGTTGAAGCTGGTCATGCCCCACAGGCACTTCAGCCGTGTCATAGAGCAGGATATCAGCTGCCATAAGGACCGGATAGTCAAATAACCCAGCAACCTGCCCTTCTTCCCCATATCTGGCCGATTTGTCTTTATATTGCGTCATACGGCTTAGTTCACCAACAGTTGTATAGTTGTTAAGAATCCAAGCCAACTCTGCATGAGCCGGAATCATTGATTGAACAAATATGGTGTTTTTGTCTGGATCAAGTCCACAGGCTAGCAGCCAGGCGTAATTATTAAGAGTATGTTCTCGAAGTAGCTCAGGATCTTGACGTACCGTGATAGCGTGCGAATTGGCGATAAAGTAAAAGCTTTCTTGCTTATCCTGAACAGCCACCCAATGCCGGATAGCTCCTATATAGTTACCTAAGGTTGGGTTATTACTAGAAGTAATACCAGATAAAATTCGTTTGCTCATGCGGCTTGTTTCCTCACAAAAGAGTTGCTTTCTGATTTTCATTATCCCGGACTACATCAGCTGGATCAAGCAAAGGGTTGCGCGCTAGTTCAGACACTGGTTCTGGTGAAGGCGTGCCTAGCTGATTGGCTGACTCAATCTTGGTTCCTAGCCGTCCATAGCTGGCGGATGCAGTGTCCATGGCATTTTTCGCATTGTTGAGGTGCTTATGCACGAGTCCAAGTTCATCACCAAACTTACGTGAATCCGTCTGGATACCTTTGAGATAGCTCATCACCTCGCGCGCCTTGGCCTCAATTAGCTCACCCTCAAGTGATACCAAAACAGTCTTAAGAAAATAATTAAATGTCTGCGGACTTACCAGGTAAACACGAAGGCTGCTGGCATAATCAAATAACTCTGTCTCTGTCATCACAAAGTAATATGCCGCCTCACCCGGTACATACATGAGGGCGAAATCAACCGTACCTTCGGTTTGAGCAATGTATTTTTTTGCGATATCGTCAATTTGTTTTTTTACATCACTAATAAAAAGCTTCTTTGCCACTTGCTTCTCCTGCTCATCCTTAGCTTGGACATATTTGAGATAGTTCACCGCTGAGAATTTGGCATCAATAGAGATGAGGCCACTTTTGGTTTTAATAACTGCATCGACTTTCACGCCTGAACGGAAGGCATACTGAAGAGAATAGCTGGCCCGAGGAATCTGCTGAGCGATTAAATCAGCCATCATCTGCTCACCAATGTTACCACGAAGTTTGGGACTCTTGAGTACATCTTGAATATCACGTATGGAACGTCCGAGCTCCTGCATCTTACCAAGCTCATTCTGCAAGCCGCCAAAAACAGCAGCTGCCCTATCTAGCCGGTCACTCATATGAGCCTGGGTCTGACTCATAGCAGAGCTCATGCTTTGTAGATCCTGCTTAAGCAAGCCTACTCCCGAATCGTTTTTAAGCTCCCCGATCTTCTGGTTGAGCACGAAGAAAAGCAAGCCGAATCCGACAAGAATTATGAGAATCAATACACCCAAAAGTAATACGATCATAGAAGTATTATAGCGTATATTTCAGGACTTAAGTAGAAGCTGAGAAGGGCAAGATAAACAAGGTGCAGAGAATATAGCTTCAAGCACCCCCCATCCACCATGGTAACGGCATCTTCGTTCTCCGGCCGGGCATACGGCTTATAGTGGTTCGGCGTGTGGTGGCCGGAAAATATTGCGCAACGATGCCTGCCCAATTATTCTTGAGCCATCGTTTCTGCTGAAAGTAGAGGTCTTCAAGACCACGCTCAGCAAACTCTGCCTTAATGACACCGCCGCTATGAGGGTGGGCCTGCTTCTGCTTATGCGGCGAATTGAAGCCATGCGTATAGTGCGTCAACTCATGGACAATTGTCGCTCGTATGACATACTCGGGTACTTGTAAGTCGGCGAAGATTCGATTAATGGTAATGATGCTACTCTGGCGATCCGAAGGATCAAGGCTGATTGAGCCAAGTCGGCGTTTAGCTTTTCGGCCATATTGAATCTTGACTTGATTGTTCTGTGCCACATCCAGAAAATGTTCATACCAGATCTGAGCAAGTAAGTTCTCAAGCCATTCTTGATCACGATAGCTTGGCTGGGAAATACGTTTGGTAGGAGGTGTGCTTGGGCTCATTATTACCTATCCTAGAATGGCAAATCAAAATTAAATTGATCGCCAGTTTTATCAAACTTACGCTCTCGGATATCTGTGATGGTTTTACGTAGTATTTGCATGGTTCGCTCATGATCAATAAGTTCGTTCTGTACTACTATATCGTGTTCTACAAAGTGTAGGCTAGTGGAAACTGTTTTTTGTTCGTGTGCATGATCCCAAGCCAGCGTGTAGAGCGGTAGCTGAATTGAAGCTTTCAATCGTAATTTAGCCTTCTTCTCTGTATCGACTGAGCCAGTTTTGTAATCTCGTATCTCTACCCCGCCTGCATGCTGAAAGACGGCATCGTAACGGCCAGATAACTTGAGTTTGAGATCTGGGAGTGTCAGCAGAAATGGCTCTTCAATTGCACTGGGAACCTGCGTGGACTTTTGGGCTTGAGTGAAATAATGTCGGAGCACACTGCGACCCGATATATGACGCTCTTGCTCATGGGTTAATGAAACAAAACCTTCGCTGCGCCAATTTGAGTCAAAGACCGCATAAAGATCTCGAAGCTTAATTGGCTGATCATTGATCCGAGCCCGCCAATATGCCTCAATGCTAGCATGAATAGCTGAGCCATAGACTAAGCTATGAAAAGGCCCTTTAGGGAGATTTAGGACATGAAAATACCAAAACTCTTTTGGACTCCGAATATAATCAGCTACTTGATTTACGCTGAGATGTAGCCAACCATCAGTGACGAGCATATCGAGCGGATCAAATGGTAATGGCGGTTGGCGCTCATATTGGGTAATGGTCGCAATATCTTGCAAAGCAGCACTCATCTGTTGCTTTGGTAATTGAGCAAAAGCTTCGCTTACAAATTGTGAACTTTTACGAGGCCGACTGGTTCCGTGATCAAGCGATGCAGTAATCGTAAGATAATCTTCTGCTCGAGTCAGAGCCACATAGAACAGCCGGCGCTCTTCTTCCATATGTGAGCGCTCTGGCACCCTGTATGGCAAGAGGGATTCGGGAAGCTTAATAACTTCTGCACGATTAGTGGTTGGAAATGTATTTTGTACTACATCAATCACAAAAACTGCTTTGAACTCTAATCCTTTTGCTTTGTGTATCGTTGTTATAGTTACTGCGTTTAGATCGAGTGGAGATTCATCAGCGAA
>JBBSBN010000012.1:0-11909 GCA_038251205.1 Candidatus Saccharimonadia bacterium
AGTCAATTTCAAGGTGTCACATTTGGTGTTAACAACCTCGGGAGCCTCACTCCACCGTGCATAATAAGTTCTCCTATCCTGCTCCGTGGTTAAAACATTTGGATTAACACTTATAGAGACCGTGGTTTCGCCAGAGAGCTCGGTGGTATAATCAACATCTTTATCAAAGCAAGATGAGGTAGACTCAGCTTCTTGCAAGTCCTTATCGCTAAGTTGATCTTTTCCCGAGCTTGTACTTGATTGAGTTGAAGAACTTTTTGATGCGCTGTTATTGGTTTTGTGTTTAGTGGTATATAGCCACCAGCCAGTCCCTGCTAATATTGCAAGAATGACTATAATAATTAAACCTTCGACTACCGTAAAGCCTCTTGGATGTTTTCTAGTAACCATTAGCACTATTGTAACATAAAAGACCCTTTTGGGTCTTAAGCATAAGTTCTTTGGCTCCCCTTGCACCACTCAATCAGCAACCTATCATTAGAATACAATGTTGATAGTAATTATCTTAAAGAATTGGCTGTGAGGTTGAAGTTATTTAAACCAAACTTACTTTCTTTAATCTGAACCCGGCGGAGTCCAGCCAGCAGCTTCTTGCTGCTTTAGCTGACCAAGCAATATATCAATTTGCTCTTGAGTAAATGGGCTTTGAAACGCATCTCCCATTTCTGCGTATGGTGGTTCTAAATCTTTTACTTCATTTGCCTGCTCATCTATATGGGTAATTGGCACATCTGACGCAGGAACCTTTGTGCCATCCTCTGGGTTTACTTTAATAAGCACTACTCCAAATGGTCTATCAGGGAATTGAGGCCATGGCTCTAGTTTTTGAATTGCAAAGTAAGTTTCGGCACTAAGTGCTTTTAGCCTTTTCTCATTGTATGACCTATCAAGCATATCACCGCTTTTCTCTGTATTTTTATTTGCTTGATTGATCCGCTGGCTATATACACTCTGAACTTGCGCACTCAAAAGTTCTTGCATATGAGAAGCAAGCATAGCCTGAATCTCAGGCGAATAATTTGAGGGTGTTGGTTGAGGCTCTTTGTCCATAAATAAATCCTAACATAAAGATTTACAAAGTAAGCTTATATACATTGGTTTTTCGTAATCTAAACCCTAATGACTGGTATAGTCTATTTGCCTCTACCCTCTGCGGGTTTGAAGTCAATTCAACTGAACTTACTCCCTTTTCATTTGCCCAACTTATGGCTTTTTTAACAAGAAGTTTAGATAGTCCTTCTCCACGTCTAGATTTATCAATTACAACGTCATCAAGCCTTGCTTCCAAATAGCCAGCTTTCTGATAAAGATTTACAATGGCGGCACCAATAACAATTTGACTGTCTTCAGCCAAGAATAAAGCTGAGTTTGTTGAATCAATAATTCTTCCCAAATTCTCACTTAAGTTAGTGATGTTAGAAGATACTTGGCGAAATAGTGTCTCTAATCTCTGGATGTCATGCATATCTATATTTTTTACTTCTTGAACTTTCATTACCATAAACTCTAACATAAAAGACCCTTTCGGGTCTTAAGCATAAGTTCTTTGGCTCCGGGTGGTGATGGATGTTAGAACTAGTCTCTCTTAGCTTTCTTTCCAATTTTACCTAGATGAGTATCGCCAAAGCCACTTGGTAGCTTGAGCCCATAGCCGAGCATTCTGTCAAAGCCTATATGCCCAATCCATATTATTGCAAATCCGATTGCCAAGAGATTATGCGTAAAAACCCCGGTTACTAAAAGAGCAGTGGGTAAAATGTAGCTGTGGCCAATGTTATATGCAATGGCACCGATTTTATTGTCTGCTAAATAACCAATCATAAATATGTCGATAGAGAATAGAAGCAGTACAAACCACAAGAAATTATAGTGTGAATGAATATAAAAATATATGCTTGCTAAGAGAATAGCACCCGATTCAATGCGTTGAAATAAAATTGGCTGCTTCATATCCCAATCCTAACATAAAAGAGCTTTGTAAATAGTTACAAAGTCAGCTTGTACACATTGGTTTCTCGTAAGTTAAATCCTAATGACCGGTACAGTTTGTTTGCTTCAATTCTCTGCGGGTTGGAAGTCAGTTCAACTGAACTTGCTCCTTTTTCCTTTGCCCAAGCTATTGCCTTTTTGACCAGCAATTTAGAAAGTCCTTCTCCACGTCTTGATTTATCTATAACAACGTCATCAAGTCTTGCTTCTGCATATCCGGCTTTTTGATAGAGGTTTACAATAGCGGCACCTATGATAACTTTATTATCTTCAATCAAGAATAAAGCTGCACTTGTTGAGTCAATAATTCTCCCTAAATTATCCTTTAAGTTTGTGACGTTGGAGGAAACTTGCTTAAATAGAGTTTCTAATAACTCCACATCTTCCTCGTTAATTTTTCTTGCTTCTTGAATTTTCATTATTTAAGCATAATGTATGTACCCAAGAAAAGTACACCGATGGACAGTATCTTTTGAACTAGATGCTTCTTCAGTAAACTTTCTTGAGCGACTTTTGGAAAGAAGAGAGTTAATATTACTCCATAGATGAAGACAAAGGCTGGTTGAAAGCCATTCACTGTTGTAACCAATGCAAGTGGTGCTAAAGTCGTGGCATAGTAAAAACATAACCTACCTCCAATTGTCAGTCCTTCACTCAAACCAACTAAGCCAGCAACTGAAGATTTACTTTTGATAAATGTACGTACAAATTGCTTTCGATACGGAGTATAGAATAGCAACAGACTACCCCCCAGCACCACACCCATATATTGCCAGAAGGCAGTTGGCCAAAATGTAGCATTCACCGCAGCCGCTTTGAAAATAAGTGCATTGAGTGAGAAAAGTAACGATGATAAGGCCATAAGACCCAAAACAATCCCCTTAATGCGAAACTTTGATTCACCCATCTCAACCGTAAGTAGTATCGCACCACTTACGATAATGAGCCCACCAATGATTTGTCTAAGTGACAATACTTCACCTAAAAATACTAGAGCCAAAATGTAACTAAAGATTGGTGCAAGCTGAAAGAGTGGTACAACACGCGAGGCTTCATCCTTACTAATCGCATAGAAGTATGGCAATAGTGCTGCAATATAACAGAAGCCAGCTAAGATGATAAAAAGAGCTGTATGAAAACTTATCCTGAGTACCGACGGCTGGAATATGAGGATTATTATGGCGGCAATGAGACTAATTATTGTACCAAAGATGACAATTGAGCCAGAGCCAGCATCCTTGAAATACTTGCCCATGATATATTTATCGGCATGGTTTGATGCACTCCACAGTGCTGGTGCGATAAGAGCTATCAGAAACCAACTCATACCACAATCCTAACATAAAAGACCCATTCGGGCCGGTGTTAGAACTGCTTTAGCAAAAAGCGGTCCAGAACTAATCCTGAAACCGCCTGTAGGGCTGGTCATCGATGCCACTTACCCTATGTAGATTATTTTGTTCTTAGATCATCAGGTGCCTCTCTCAGCAAACGAGCACCTGTACTTGGCGGGTAATGGTCTTTGGCTCTTCCCTTACCGTCACGTCTCAACTCCCCAGTGATACCGAGGAGCTTTAGACGATTTTGAACCCACAGCGTAGAGCGGCCAAGTTGCTTGGCAATTTGATATATGAGCAACCAATCACCCGCTTGGGGATACTTCTCAGCTGAAGCAATCTCAGCTCTGAGAATATCGATCATCTTAGCTGGATAATGCAATCGAGGCACTCGGTGAGGATCTAGACGCACTTCAGCTCGAGCCTGCATGTTTGGCCGGTGCAATCGAGCACGTGTCCAGTTGCTGGACTTACCAACTAGTTTTTCAATTGCATCAGCAGTTAGCCAGCTAGCTGCTTCCGGATATTGTGGGGCGGCATGAAGAAGCTCAACAATACTTTCGTCGTAAAACCCCAGTGTCTTTCCGGTGAGCGGTGACCATCGTAGTGCCGGCTGAATGTTTGCTTCCCTCAGCCGATTGACTATCCAGTCCCGATCAAAACCGGTTAACTCAACTAGATGAGCCAGGTTGAGTCCACTTTCTGCAACTGGTTTAGCCCGCACTTCATCTCGGAGTGTTCGATACGCTTCGCTTTTTCTGTAAAGCGTCGCACGAAACGCTCGTCGTTGCTCATACTTACCAGCTTGGAAACCATGCTTCTTGATGGCTTTTAACGTCCAGCCATAGGATTTTCCTAGCGCATCAGCAATCTCTTGAACTGACATGAATGCTGGGAGAGACAGCTCCTCACGCTTTTGCTCTATTACTACTCGAAGTATGGTGAGAGTGCCAACGGGATAGCACAGCAGTTTACGCCCTTCATACATTGCTATCTCAGGCTTAATTCCAAGTTCTGCTACTTCGCGGTAGATACGTTTTTGGTAAGTTCCTAGCCTCTTCGCCAAAACACCGGCAGGGAGAGGCATGACATCATCTTGATCATTCACCTCTCTCCTTTTCGACGCTGCTTGAGTACGTGTTCTGCTAGTGTTAGTACCTCATTTTCCATGTCCAAGGGATCATGAGGCGAATCACAATCCTCTTCCAGCCACCAAGTCCGAATACTGTCTGGTACTTCGCCTTGCAATATGCGAAGTACTTCAATCGGGCCTTCCTCCCCTGGAAAATCAATCATGGCCAGCTGCATGGCTGGCATGTCACACTCCAACAAGGCTTTCTTGAGTCGAGCAACGAGCACTTTGCGGTCAGTCACCCTATTCTCCGTTTGTCGATGAACGATACAGCTATATTGTCTAATCTATTCTTCTAAAGAACAAGCATAAGAAAAGACCCATTTCTGGGTCTTTAGGAAAAGTGCTGGCTCCGGAGGCCGGATTCGAACCGGCGGCCAATTCGTTAACAGCGAACTGCTCTACCGCTGAGCTACTCCGGATAGTGATTTGTACCTGGGAATTATACTGGCAAGAGGCATTGAAGTCAATCAAATGCCGTGCTACACTACAATGCTCTGTTCATTGAGAATCGAATAGAAAAGAGTCCTGAGATGCCGAGTGTCGAGCGCGCCATTGAATACTTCGACCAGCCTTCGCAGCGGCAGTCTCACGTGACTGGCGCTCTCTACCGACAAGTAATTCGTGCCGAAGCCAATCCTCATCGCAAGTACCGTCTGGTAGTCGGGGTGGGGACAGAAGATGAGGCCGGGTTTCTTGGCGAAATCACTTACCCCACTCGTCCGGACGCCAGCTGTCCAGAAGAAGTCCGTGTTTATTACAACTTCGCCAGTATTCGCACGCTGAGCAGGAGCGGCTTGCAAGCGCTGGTGAGTCACGTGGTTCGAGCTGACAAAGTCAGGGAGCTACTGGCATACATCGAAAGATTTCACGGTATGCTTGTGAATGACTGGGGAAGCGTTCGCGATGATCCTGAGGCCTTGGCCTTAATCGAATCGGTCTGGCTTGCCCAGACCATTAGCCTTGCGAGCGCACGGACACCTAACCGCGTCCTGACCCATGGACGCATGCAGTCCTTGGCGGGCTTGCGAGATAGCTATCGGCGTAACAAGGGCGGCTCGGGAAGACGAAACCCCTATGCCTTTGCGGCTCAGCTTCTTGCGGTACCACACTGGCTCGATGATCAGATCAGCTTTGATCGCGGTAGCCAGATCTCATTAGATGAACGGCGGCGGCTTGGTGTAGAGCTTGCTGATTACGACGCGGATCTGGTTCGAGATATTCACATGCTGCTGATACAGGCTCCGAGCTCGCTTGTCGCAAAGCAGCTGCCAATCAAGCATGCCCGTCTGATCGCAAACCCTTGGCGATACGCCGTCGAGGTACAACGAGACATGCTAATCGGAGCGGATCTCGACAAGCCATCGGGTCGGTGGTGGCTGCGGTTGCCTTTCATGGCCGAGGAAGTATTGTGGGCGTTTGCCAATGGGCTGAGCAGCCTTCACAATCACCCCGAGCGGCTCAATACACAGATCAGCAATGGTCTGCTGCAAAGTGTCAGCTTCCCAATCTTCCACATCTGCTATGACCGACTGTTTGCTGCCATCCGAGATGAGCTTATCGATCTGCGAATCGCCGGAGCAAATCAAGATCGGTTGCTGACCAATCGCAAGATCGATGCGATCAAGAAGCTTTTGCGAGATCGATGGCAGTTTGCCCTTCTGGGTGGCGCATGGGATGTTGCCGAGACACACTTCGGCGGCCGTACCTGCTTCACCTACATGGCCTCGCCGATTCTTCGATAAGAAGGGTTGGCGGGGTCATTCTATTTGGAGCGAGAGCGCGATACAATGAAGCTATCATGAAAAAAGCTTCCAAGAAGCGTTCCGCACGAAAGAAAGCCCAGCGTAAGCGGCTCTGGCGCTTAATTGGGTTAGCTCTTGGTGGTGCATTATTTATTTTTGTTATTATATCCAGCCTACTTATGTGGCGTTTTGCCCGAATAGAAGCCAAAAAACCTGAAGTACTGGGCGTAACATTTAGTCAGGTCCAAGCTGAACGATTTGGGAGTGACTGGCGAGCAAACTATATCGCTACCCTTGATGATCTCGGCTTTCGACACCTGCGCCTCATCGCCTATTGGGATCGAACTGAGCCAAGCCCTGGCCACTATGATTTCAGTGAGCTTGATTGGATGATCGCGGAAGCCAAGAAACGTGATGCTCATGTCACCCTTGAGGTTGGTCAGCGGGGCTTGCGCTATCCAGAATGCTTCTACCCCGGCTGGATCAATTCGCAGAATCCAAAAGAAGTCAGCCAGGCTGTAAATGTATACATTCAGACTGTAGTCGAGCGCTATCGGACTGACCCGACTATCGAAGCTTGGCAGCTCGAGAATGAATTCTTACTCCATGATTTTGGCCAGTGCCCAAAGCAGAATATGACAAGCTCTGCACTCCGTGATGAGCTCAAGACCCTGCAGAGCGTTGATAAAACTCGACCCATCGTTATCACCGCAAGTAATGAATTTGGACTGCCGGTTTTTGGTCCTACTGCGACCGATTTTGGCTTCTCGATGTATAAGATCGTGTGGAATCAGCTCACACATAGCAGCTACTTCACCTATCCACAGCCAGGGATCTACAACTGGTGGCGAGCGAGCTTGGTAAGCTTCTTCCGTAATCAAGATATTCGCGTGCATGAGCTCCAGGCTGAGCCATGGGGTCCGGTCGGCAATGAAAACCTCACCTCGACTGAGGCGTATCGCTCAATGAATCCAAAACAACTAGCTCGAAATATCGACTATGCCCGTTCGACTAAGATTAGTCGGATTGATCTGTGGGGCGCGGAGTGGTGGTGGTATATGAAGACTCGATACCATGATGATGCGATGTGGCAAGCAGTCAAATCTCTGCCGAAGAGATAGTTCTATAAATATAAACTAAATTACTTTTTGGCGGATTTCTTGTAGACCGCGAGGGTCTGGCGAGCACACTCAACCCATGAGTATTTCTTGACCTGCTTATATCCATTATTGCGCAGCTCTTCCTGCTGGTCAGGGTGAGCGATCAATTCTGCCATTACCCGCGCCATATCATTAACATCCTTTGGGTTGTAATACGCCGCCGCTTCGCCATAGATCTCGGGCAAACATGTCGCATTACTGCTTGCCACCGGCAAGCCGTGACTCATAGCTTCAAGACCCGGCAAGCCAAAACCTTCGCTCAGTGACGGGAAGCTATAGATTGTCGCACTGTTATAGAGTCCAGCTAGCTCACTGTCAGTGACATAATCTGTAAAAATAATCTTGTCACCCAAATCCGCTTCCTTCACATGTTGCTCTAGGCTGTCATGGAAATTTGATTTTCGTCCGGCGATAACGAGCTGATAGTCGAGCATATAGTCAGTGGTCAGCTTACCAAAGGCTAGTATGAGACGCTCAAGGTTTTTGTGCGGATAGGCCGCGCCGACATACAAGACATAAGGCTTTGTGATATTAAATTTATCTAAGCTTACTCGTGGCTTTGCGCGAGGTGGCTCGGCAGCTTCATAGATTGTGGTGATTTTCTTGGGTGAAATTTTGAAATGCTCAATCACTTGCTCGCGAACAAAATTAGATGGTGAGATGATGTGAGTTGAGCGATGCACCGCTTGGCTCAGGACAAACCGCATCACCAAATCTTTAAAATGATAGAGGCTTGGTAAAGTCTTACTAGGGTTGATATTCTTGAAATTGAGATATATCAGATCGTGAATAGTAACTACAAAACGACCTTTATATAGTAGTGGGATATTAAAATTTGGGAAGTGCGCTAGATCACCCTTCAGTCGCTTGAGAATCTTGGGGCCTTTGAGCTGCTCAGCAAATGTGTACCACAAATAATTAGCAGATATGAGTTCAAGATTACTGGCCTTTGGTTTGAGCTGTGCTCGATCAATATCGCGCACGAGCAATATATAGTGATTGGATTTATCCTGTCGGAGCAAAGCGGCGGTCGTTTCTTCGATGTAGCGACCAATGCCAGTTTGCTTGATGGCTCGGCCATCAATAACAATTTTCATGAGTCTTATTATACCTTACCTGTCACCTTTTGCAGCCAACAGCAGTTTGAGAGAATACTCCCGGGTTACTTAATTTATAAGGAACGCTCAAACAATACTGCTTTACTACCGTCAGGTAGACTAAAACTTCTCAAGTATTTATATCCGCTTGGAGCAGCTGGAGACACCAGCGAACGGCTGAGCCAGAAGGTGGGATGCTTCTTGATATCAGTCATTGTAACATCGTACCGGGTCGCATAATAGCTCATACCCCAATGATTAAACCAGATAGAATCCAAGCCATCATAGCCTAAGCTTCGCACTGTGTGCGGACGCGCGGCAATCAACTCAAATACATCTTGCTGGTGCCATATTTCATGACTCGGTGGTCCAATAATATAGCCGTGTGGAGCCACCACCGGTACATTCCCTATGCCGAGTACAGGAATACTTCGGGCGGGTAAGCTCAAAAAACCAAAACTAATATTCAAAAAGCTGTAAGCCGCATACACACCGACCAAAATACTTAAGCCCATACGCCAGCGCTGAGATAGTTTCTCGAACCAAAATACTGCAATGATACTAACGCTTCCTAGAATAGCTAAGCTATAACGCGCATCTTTATTGCGAAGGACACTTAGGATTACTATTGAGCCAAATACCAGTGCGAGTAAGTAACTGTTTCGCTTCAGCCAATCCCGCCTAGCAAAGCTAAAACCAAGCCCCAGCAGAAATAGTATGCTGGGTAGAAGATACAGTTGATTCACAAAAAGTGAACGAATATACCATAGATTGGACGCTGCACTGCCGATAATGGGGTCGCCTTCGCGCAAGCCAGCTTGTGTGCCATTAGCCGCAAAATCAAACCGCAGTTGCGCCATATTTGGCAAATACCAAATGCTAGTTATAGCATATGCGATGAATATCATGCTTAAAAAATTAATAATTAAATCCGATCTTTTCTTGCTTCGGTAAAGATCACGAACAAAGAGGATGGTAGCAAGAAAAAGTGGAGTAACCATAAATACCGGGAACATCCACTTTGTGAGCATACCCAAACCAAAACTTACACCAAGCCAAATGCTCGACCGCCGATCAGAAAATCTCTTGGCTCGTATCAGCCAATACAGCGATACCATGACCATCGCAGCCAATGGCGCATCTAGCTGATATTCTTTAAATTGAGTAACAAACATTGGCAATGTGGCGACAAGGATTGCAGCCAGCAATCCAGTGCGTTTACTCCAGAGTAGCTTGCCTACGCCATAGGTAGAGAATACTAGAAGCGGAAGAAATATAGCATTTACCAATATTGCTATAGATATGCTGGTGCCAAACAAAACGTACAATGGAGCAGTTAGCCAATACAGAAGCGGCGGATAGTACCAATAGCTCATCACCCACCCGGCAAGATGCCCGTGACGAAGAAAGTCTAGATAGCCTAGACTAGTCCACAAATGTCGCGCCATATCCCAGTGTGGCGGTCGAGTCTCTATGCGGGTCCAAATGTAATTACAGATAAGAATAAAAGCAAGAAAGCAGCTGAGCCAAAACGCAGGAGACCGAAGGATTGTGTTAACTTGAAGTTTTTTAGGAATCGCGAACCTTGGCATTGGCTCCTGCTTTGACGTGATTTGTATGAGCTAGGGTTATTACAGCCAGTAAGATACCAATCGCAACCCAAATATGCATGATGTAGAGCGTAGAGAAAGTTTGGTATTGAATAACGGTAGCGATAAGGTATGCACTCAACCCGCCAATCCAGGGCAATAATTGAGTTGATGCTTTGCCAATCACGCGAAGAAACAGATAAACAATATTGCCAAAGAATGTCAGTAACAGAACGATTCCAACTAACCCACCCTCGGCTAGTACTTCAAGCTCCTCATTGTTTACAATTATTTTATCCTCTTTCTCGTATGGCTTGTAGTTCTGCTTAGCATAGTCGCTAAAATTACCCGGGCCTATGCCAAAAGCTGGTGCTGTCTTGAAGGCTTCGATTGCCAAAGTACGGTTACGCACCCGATCATCCTGCGAATCAAGGTTGAAGGCCTGAGATGCTAGCCGATGTGATCGCTTATTGGCATCGAGGAGCGATTTATCACGGAGTCCTTTTGAGTTAGCAGGGATGCGTGTCATAGCAAATGCCATAGCTGAGGCTGCTATGACGATGCCCAAAATTGATAAGCAGCCTCGCCAATTGAATTTGTGTAGCAAGATCGCACCAAGAATAATTGCCACGAGTCCCACTACCCCACCAATAATCCCCCCTCGCGAAACCGTCAGGATAATTAATAATATAGAGAAGAAAAACAGCCAAGGGTGGTGACGCTTGCCGAGTATCCAATCAGCGGCCAGCAGCAGGTATGGTATAAGCATAAAGTTTGCCAAGTAGAGCGGTTCGAGCGCTGTACTTTGAATTCTAGGGTAGCCAAAGATGTCTTTTACGTAATTTGGAGCAAGGCCAGTCAGCTTGGTAGATAGGCCAAGAAGATCTCCAGCGTATTGGAATAGTCCAAAAATAATGACTACCCAGGTGGTAAGAAAAAGAGCTTTCTGAAGTCTGCCAAGGTCTTTCTGGCGAATAAAAAAACTAAACAGTATACCAACCAGCATCGTAAATACTGTAAAAATAAATACTTTTGCCGAAGTAGCACGATTACCTGCAAGCAGCGTTGAGACGAAGTAACTGCCTACAAACAGACTGAGCCAAAGATAAGGAAGCCGTAGTAGTTTCTTGTAATTTCTCACCAGCCAAGGAATGGAGATAATAATAAGCAGTGCAGCAGCTATCTGGCTAAGCCGCACCGTTGTATCTGCTATTTGGGCTGAAGGGATTCGCTCATATGGTAATAAGAAAACAATCGCCGGCAAGAGGTACCAATATGGCTGGCGTTTAAAATTATCCCAAAAAGATTTAAGCTGATCGATATATTGCTGCATTCGTTATACCCATGGTACAGAATCATCATGACTCATACAATCACCTTTACTTTCAACGCCGTTAGTTCCCTCTAATCGCTGAGTCAAGCACATCAAGTACGGTCTTGGCTGATTTTTCCCAGCTAAATGTCGCGGCATGAGTAATGCCCTGCTGACGCATTTGCTCAAGCTGCTTTGAGCTTGTGAGAAGCTGGGCGAGCTTAGTATTGAGATCAGCTTGATCACCAGTTCGAGCATAGTGCGCTGCGCTGCCGCCAGCTTCTGGTAGAGATGTATTGTCAGTAGCGAGCACCGGTGTGCCACAGGCTTGGGCTTCTAGTATGGGCATTCCCCACCCCTCGTAAACTGATGCCAAAACATATAGACTGGCACCACTATAGAGCGTGGGAAGTTCTGCGTCATCGATGTAGCCGAGTCTGACTAAATCACCTTTTGCCACTTTCGCAATAGCTGATTCGATCTCATCACTTTTCCAGCTTTCCCCACCCGCTAGTACCAGCTGATACTGCTGGCGTACGGCTTCTGGC
>JBBSBN010000013.1:0-11252 GCA_038251205.1 Candidatus Saccharimonadia bacterium
AATTCGCAAGAGCAAGCTTAAAGAAAATAGGCAATTGTAATGTAATTACCGTTGGACACATCCGGCTGGGTCATGTAACTGACAAGGGTAAGGGTGAAACAGAAGGTGAGTACCCGGATGGCACCTCAGTAACTGGTGATACAGCAGCAGACAGTCAAGCTAGCTGTGAAAATAACTCCGGACCACTTGGCTGGATAATCTGTGGCGTTATCAATCAGGTGGAAGACTTCGTTAAGGAGATAGGACATGCTATTGCTGGCTTACTTAGAGTAGAGTATTTCACTAACGTGGATCAGCGGAATCAGATTTATGATGCTTGGAAGGGTTTTCGTGATCTTTCAAATGCACTACTTATTGTAGTGTTCTTAGTTATTATTTTCGGGCAGACGCTTAGTATTGATGCCTATACGGTCAAGAAGGCATTACCAAGAATAGTAGCGGCAGCTATATTCATACAGTTTTCATTCTTTATCTGCAGCCTGCTAATTGATGTCACAAACATCATCGGTGATAACCTTGGCTCGTTTGTAAGCTTTGTCACTGGCCAGGGCTGGACGCTAAACCCAGTGCTCCAAGCGGGTGGAATTCTTGGATTTGTGGCAGGAAGCATAGCGGCCGTTAGCGCGGCGGCTAGCGGTGCTGCACTCTTGGTCGCCATTGCCGCAGCCATCTCCATATTAGGAGCATTTCTCACCATTGCTTTCCGTAAGATAGCCATCATTGTATTAATCGTACTGGCTCCACTAGCTTTTCTACTATGGGTATTGCCCAATACCGAGAAGTTTTTCAAAATGTGGATCACAAACTTTCTTAAGATTCTCATGATGTACCCTTTGATTGTTCTAATATTTGCAGCTAGTGATTTAGCCTACCAACTAAACTCCGGGGGGAGTGATGATAGTATTCCTGGAAATCTCATAAATATCTTGCTCATCATCGCACCACTTTTTGCAATTCCATTTGTCTTCAAGGCTGGTGGCCAGCTCATGAGCTTTGGTGCTGGAGTTATTAGTGGCCGTACTTCAGTATTAAGCGGCAAAGTCAAAGGTGCGCAATGGGCTAAAGATCGTAAAGGATATCTTACTCAGGAACGCCAGCGTAAAGGCGCGATGATTGCTGCCGATGACAATGCAAGTAAATTTGGTAGAGCAAGAGGCAGACTAAGTGCCGCTGGCGTAGGTGGGCTTCTTGGAACTCGTCAAGGGAAGCGCTTGACTGAACAGCGTTATCAAGCTGGGACTAAAGCGGTGGCAGCTGACTTTAATTCGGCAATGGAAAGATCTAATCTTAGCGACAATGATAAAACTATGGCACTTGAAGCCATCGCTAAAGGAGAGTCAGCCTATACAAATGAAGCTGGCAGAGTCGTAAAAGTACCAATAAGAGCTGATGCAGCGGGCCGAACTGAAGCAATAAAGATGCTCGCAAAGCAGGGTAGGACAAAGGAACTGCGCCGCATCAGAAGTCAAATGGATCTGGAACACAATGCAACCAATCGTAATATTTGGAATAGTGGCGTACAAGAAAGTTTTGGAGATCTCGCCAAGAAAGCTCCTGATGTCGTGAAGGGCGCCGAAGCGTTTGGTAGCTTCAGCTCAGAGCAGTTGGCGGGTTTTAGTCCCGATACTATTGAAGCCATGGCTGATCATTTAGGCGCCCTGACAGGGACTGCTAGAACGGATGCGGAGACAAATCTGAGTAATGCCATGAACGGACTAGCTGCCAGTCCAGAACTAGCTGCAACAGTAGGCTCAGAAGTTGGACAGACACTATACAACCGTCTAGGATCTGTCGCAGGCGTAACAGCTCACGTTGATCCTAGCGGAAAAATTATTCCGTAAGACTATTTGCATCTCAATACTCCTTGCCCCAATCTGATAATTATGGTATGGTGATTGATTGTTTAAATAATTTGATCAATCATTATGTCAAAACGTGCGCTAGGAGCGCTACTACTATTATTATGGGGGTTTGTTGGGCTAGGCTTCTTAATGAGCCAGGCTCGTGTTGCTATGGCTGCGGGCAGCGACTTGGTAGTAACTACTACCGTCACTTCCAGTCAAAATACGACGAGCGTTTCTGATCAGCTTGATCTCGCACTACAAAAAGATGATAAGGCTATAAGCACTAAGCGCTTACTGCGCACCGGCGATAATGGCCAGCAAATAACCTTCAACGCCATAACTTTCTCAGACGTAGAACCAGGTAGCTATCAAGTGTGTCTTGCGCAACTGAAGACCTGTCAGGCCGTCACAAAAACTGCAAACAAAGATACAATAACATTTGCAGCTCAGCCTTCGGCCAGCAATCAAGATGCAGCTGCAACCAATACCAAAGATGCCGAGGTGACTTGTGATGAGTCTTTCGGCGCACTGGGCTGGCTAGCTTGTCCGGTAATGAATGGTATTCAGACCACTATTAGTCATATCGAGAAAGATGTTATTACTCCTTTCCTTGAAACAAAGCCGCTCAGTGCAAAGAATGAAGATGGCTCTGCAAATCCAATTTATTCTATTTGGGCAGTTATGCGTACCGCCGCCAATGCTTTATTCATCATTGTATTTCTTGTAGTTATTTTTGCCCAAGCCACCTCAATAGGCCTTGATAACTACACGATCAAACGAATGCTTCCGCGCCTTGTGGCTGCGGCGATTTTGGTACAACTGTCCTTCTTAATATGTAGCCTCGGCGTGGATATCGCTAATATTCTAGGGCAGGGAGTGCAGGGTCTTATCAATGGTGTCCTCGGTGCAAGTGGTGTCCAATATCATGCGCCGAGTGCGGCCTGGCTTGGTATTGGCGCGTTAGTAGCAACCGTAGCCTTGGCCGGTGCAGTTCTATCCGGAGCCGTATTTCTGCTTATTATCAGCGCTTTTATTGGCGTGATGGCGGTATTTCTCACCCTAATCGCCCGGCAAATTATTATTACTTTTTTGATTATCTCAGCCCCAATCGCATTTATTCTGTGGGTGCTGCCGAATACTCAAAGTATATTTACGATGTGGCAGAAAAACTTTGTGAAATTACTGCTTATGTATCCACTGATCGTGCTATTACTGAGTGCCAGCAAGATTGTAGCAGTGGTCGCCGCCGCAAGTGGTAGTCTTAGCAATACCCACGCCCTAACAAGTGGGGCTTCTGGCTTGATTGCTTTGGCCGCCGCAATTGTGCCATTGTTCTTGATACCTCAGATGTTCAAATTATCAGGCAGTATGATGGCCACTACCAGCGGCTGGGTCAATAAATACCTTCGTGACCCAGCGAAGAGCAAAGCCGAAAATTCTGCTGGGTATGAGCAACTCAAGAATTGGTCAAACCGTCGAAAAGAGAGTCTCAAGGCTGGTCAGGGTGTATCATTTGGAGCTTTATCCGGTAATGCCGCCGTACTCGGTGGTGATAAGGCTCGATTTGTCTTTGGTGGCGGACCCATGAGCATGACAAAAGCTGCTAAAACTCGTGATCTTAAAACCTTGCGCAAGCAAGAAAAAGAAGCTGGTAAAGAGCTTGATCTCATGGAGATGGGGCCAGATGGACTAAAGATGGTTTTGCGTGGTCCAGCTGGGGCCCGAGACATGATCAATGACGAAAAGATCGAGCTAGGCCGGATGCAAAAGCCTGGCTCGGGTGCCTCTGACATAGAAATAGCTAGCCAGAAACGCAAAGTCGAGAATCTCCAAGATGCTGAGGCGCTCGCACGGCAGTTCTATGGCAAAGCCGACACTCAGATGGCTGCAGCCAATAAACTAGGCGAGATGGGCATGCTTGATGGTGACAAAGATCGTGGCTCACTCGCTACGCGTGGCCAAAAAACCGGCTCGGTCGGCAAAACCTATACCGGAATTGTGTGGGGTTCAAACAAGTTCAAGCTTAATGATGCTGATCCAGTACTTGCAAGTACTGCGCTAGACGGCTTTATTGACCTTAAGAGTGTCGAGAGAAGTATTACTGGGCGACCGCCAGACAAACTCAAGGCCATCTCTAAGGACGGCATGGAAGCAATTGCTGGAGTTGGTATGCTTGATAAAATTGACGCGGCAACTGTTGCTTCTATGATTGATCCTAAATCTCCATATCGAGCTGGTGATGCTCAGATAAAGGTTATTAAGAAGTATCTCGAAGCTGATACTGCTGTGCGCGGAACACCTGCCCAACAGAGTCAATTCCTTGGACAATACAACCCGAACGCAACGACCAATGAGATTATTAAAGATAAGGCCCTATTGGGTGGATTGATTTCTGATGCATCTGAAAATAGTCTCCTTGAACGTAATTTGCGCATAAAGGTGAATGAAGCATTTGATTTGATTCAAACCAAACTCGACTATGTCACAAAAGTAGAAGGTAAAACTGCCGCTGAAATCGACAGTGTATCAGATGGTGATTTTGAAGGCTTTCAGGATTACCGCGACAATGTATGGTACAAACGCGTGGACCACGGCACTGGTACTAAAAAAGACTGGGAACTCTAGTAATCTCTTCGCTGTTTAGCCCGTTTTAAGCTAAGCCAGTTTGCCCTATAATAAAGCTATGGCCCAGTACAAAGTTCCTCAGAACGTCGAGGCCGAAGACAAAATTCTCGGACCGCTTAGTTTGCGGCAATTTATCTACGTCATTATCGCATTGATGTGGGGGTTTTTGATGTGGCGAGTTTTTCTGTCTGCACCAATCATTGCTTTTGTAGCAGCACTGCCAGTCAGCGGTACATTCTTGGCGCTTGGTTTGATTCAACGCGAGGAGCAGAGTTTTGAGAATTACTTTATCGCTATGCTGCGCTTTATCATCGTGCCGCGCAAACGGGTCTGGCACAAAGACATGACCAATGCTGATATTGTCCGGCCCGAAGCTCCACTCAAGCAGCCACACCTCGTCAGTCATCATGATCCTGCTCAGCTCCGTGGCCAGCTCCAGAAGCTAGCACTGGTAGTTGATACTCGAGGTCGAGCCGTCAAATCCTCGGATATTCAGTTACCCGACGATGCCAATCAAGCAGCCGCAATTGCAGCCCGGGTCAATGTGGGCGCCAAAGAAGCTGCCGAGGTTCCAGTAATCAATGTCACAGCAGAAGACGATATTCTTGATATGCAAAACAATAAAAAAGCTGCAGCTGTAGGGCATCTCCTAGAGAACGTCGAGGCTGACATTCGGGCGGAAGCTGTAGAGAAAATGCAGCATCCAGAAAGACCTCAACAAAAGGCTGGGGCAGGATGGCACCCAACCATAGCCATGTCGCCGACCCCCAACCAAGATGATATACTGGACTTAGCTTTAAACAGTGGCGGTTTAAGTGTTGCTCAAATAGGTAAATCGGCCAATCGCGCCAGTGACAAGCTAGTCGAAAATCAAGCGGTTTCATTAAGGTAATAATCTATGCAAGAGGGTAATCAAAATCAAGTGGCGGGTAAGGGCGAGAATGCCCCGGCCCATCCTGCAGCTCCACAAAGCAGCGGGCAAACCGCGAAAGCAGCACGAGATCAAAGAGTCAGCGTTCAAAACCATTTGATGTTCTCCGAAATTAAGGATGGAATTGTGGTAATGCGTGATGGCAGCTTACGCATGGTCATCATGGCCTCAGCGGTTAACTTTGATCTCAAAAGCCCGCAGGAGCAAGATGCCATTGAGTTTGCTTACCAGGGATTTCTCAATGGCCTGCACTTTCCGGTTCAAATTGTGGTGCGTAGTCGTAAGCTTGATCTTGACGGCTACCTGAACAAGCTCGACAATCTTAAAGCCGAGCAAGACAATCAGCTTTTGGCTGGTCTGATGGATGACTATATATATAATATTCGCAATCTATTAAATGACGTAAACATTATGACTAAAGAATTCTACGTCATTGTGCCCTTGTTTGTGACTCAAGTTAGTAAAGAAAATTTGGGCAATAAATTGTCAGCCTTACTCAAGCCCAACAAAGACGTTAGTCAAACCGCCACGCAGTTCGATCAAAACAAACGTGATCTAATCCAGCGAACTAATTTAGTTGCTCAAGGTCTAGCTCAAATGGGTGTTCGAGCAGTAGTGCTCTCAACCCAAGAGCTGGTTGAGCTTTTCTACACCGCCTACAATATTGACGAATCGCAAACTCAATCACTAATTAAAACCGATGACTTGACTGCGCCAGTAGTAGTGCGTGCTCCACGGCCTCCAGAAAAAATGCCAGCAGCACCGAACTCATCTATCTATCAAAAAGAAACACCGCCACCAGATCTTTTTGAGCAAGCTCATGCTCGAACTAAGGAGCAGCCATAATGGCACGGCGACCAACCGGACACACCAGAAGCCCAGCCGAGCAGGCTGCAATTGATCATCGGGCTGCGGAGCAAGCTGAAGCAGAGCGAGCATATCGCGAGGGTGTCGTATCACTTCGCGACATCATTGCCCCAAGCTCCATCGAAATTGAAAGTAATTTCCTCAAGATTGGCCGGCGCTTCGTCCGCACAATGTTTATCTATGGCTACCCGCGCTCGCTTTTCACCGGCTGGCTAAGCCCTATCATCAACCTCGATGAGGTGATGGATATCAGTCTTAATATTGTGCCGGTCGAGTCAAAAGTTGTGCTCGAGAATTTACGCAAAAAAGTAGGGCAACTCGAAGCTAGCTACTCCATCAATCAAGAAAAAGGTAAAGTCCGTGACCCTGGGCTTGAAGCTGCCATTTCTGACGCTGAAGAATTACGTGACAAATTGCAAGTTGGAGAAGAACGTTTCTTCCGATTTGGCCTCTACATCACTACCTATGGCAAAGACCTGGAAGAGCTCGATCTAGTTGGCCGCAAGATCGAAAGCATTTTAGGAACGAGCTTGATTTACACCAAGAATGCCACCATCCAAATGGAGCAAGGCTTTAACTCCACGCTACCGCTCGCAACCGACATGCTGCAGATTTCTCGTAATATGAACACGGGTTCACTCTCCACAAGCTTTCCGTTCACTACGGCTGAGCTATCACGCAACGAAGGTATCATGTATGGCTTGAATCGTCATAATAATGGCTTGGTGTTATTCGACCGCTTTAGCTTAGAAAACGCCAATATGGTGGTGTTTGCCAAATCGGGTGCCGGTAAGTCATTCGCGGTTAAGCTTGAGTGTCTGCGTTATCTCATGATGGGTACAGAGATTATTGTGATCGATCCCGAGAATGAGTATAAAGCCCTCTGTGAAGCAGTTGGTGGCACATTCTTGCACTTAAGTTTGGCTTCAGACACTCGCATCAATCCTTTTGACTTGCCCCAAACAGTCGATCCCGAGGAAGCTGATAACGCTCTGCGCGCTAACATTATTACACTGCACGGATTACTTCGACTCATGATTGGCAAGATGAGCCCAAGCGAAGAAGCTGATCTCGATGTGGCCCTCATCAATACCTATGCCGCCAAAGGCATCACAAATGACCCAATGACCCACAAGGCTGAGCCGCCAACCATGATCGATCTGTACAAAACCCTATTAAATTTAGGGGGTTCGGGGCCCAATTTAGCTTCTCGTCTCAGGCGATTTACCGAGGGTACATTCTCGGGAATATTCAGTCAGAAAAGTAATGTGGATCTAAACAATAAATTTGTAGTTTTCAATATTCGTGACCTGGAAGACGAACTGCGGCCAATCGGTATGTACATTACCTTGAATTATATCTGGAATCGGGTGAAAGCTGATAAGCGGCGGCGTATTTTGGTGGTAGACGAAGCGTGGCAGCTCATGAAATTTCCTGACTCCGCTGCATTTCTATTCTCTATCGCCAAGCGCGCTCGTAAGTACTATTTGGGACTGACGACGATTAGCCAAGATGTAGAAGATTTCTTGAGCAATCGACTCGGCCGCGCCATCGTCAACAACTCAAGCTTGCAGTTATTGCTCAAGCAGAGCCCGGCAGCTATCGAATATGTTGCAGAAACTTTTAAGCTCACCACCGAAGAAACCAGTCGTCTTAGCCAGTTCCCGGTAGGTGAGGGGTTGTTTTTCGCTGGATTGAGTCATGTAGTTATTCGAATTCTTGCCAGTCCAACCGAAGAACAATTAATTACTACGAACCCACAGCAGCTACTCGAAACCCAGATGGCAGCCGATAAAGTCAGTCCAGTTACCCCAGACCAAGCCGCATCAGCGGGAGCTCCGCCCTCGGCAGAGCCTACGCTTGATTTACCCCATCCAGGACACCCCGCACCAGTTGATGGAACCACACCAGCTGTTGCTACTAATCCGGATCCCACCCTCATTCCAACTGATTTATTAACTCCCGAACAACAGTTAAATCGCACTACTTCTCAACCCCAAAGCGAGCCACCTACTGTCCACCACCACACAGAGGCACCGCCAGTGCATCATGGTGCTGATATCCCATTACCCGAATCCGACACCGATACGCTCACTCAGACGGATAGTCCAGTATCGCCTCTAGCCGAGGCGCAGGACCAAGTAAATAGCGGCCTATAGCATATGGCAACATCGTTTGAGGAAGATGAAAAAATATCCGCTGGTCCATCTAGGCCAAACCAGCCAAAACCGTCGCGACATCTAGGCTCACGTACGCCCGGATCTATTCAACACGAAAATCAAGACAACCCAGGCCTAGGCGACGACGCACTTAATAAGACTACTGGCAACGAAGCTGAACAAGCCGAACAAGCCAATAGCCAAGAACCTCCGTCAGAGTCAGCGCCTCAACCAAAAAATACTAAGGGTAAGGGGCGCGGTGTATTTGGCACATTAAAAAAATACAAAAAAACGAGTATTATATCGGCTGGGCTTGGCAGTGCAATTTTAGCAGCATTACTGAGTGTGTTCTTGCTACTGCCTTTTAAACTGATTCATATCCGTGAGAATCTTACTAATTATTTTGATAAGCGTCAGGAAAATGCAATTAGCAGGCGTACCCCCATCGGATATCAGTATGCTTTTGATAAAGAAGGCAGGGCAATCGGCTACTTGCGCAATGACCCGAGTCATCCGCTATCAAGCGCCATTTCAAATGTCCAAACCAAACGGATAGTTAAAGATTTACAAGCAAAGGGGATTAACTCAGTCTTTGAGAATGGATTCTTCAAGGGCTTCGAAACATCGGAAGGCTTTATAGCTCCGGCTGAGGCGTTTAGTCGAAGTAGCAAGCGGTCCATTGTCCGTAGCACCCTCAAGGAAATATACCCTGAGATGGGTTTCTTTCATCGTAATTTAAGAGCTCGTAAGCTCTATCGTGTCTATAATATCAGGCTCAAATTCTTTGGAAATCTCATCGACAAACTAAATGCCAAGGAAGATGAGCTGTTTAAATCTGTTAAGCAAAAGGTGCGCGACAAGGTGCGCGGAAAAGAAAGCTCTATCACAACGCGCGCCACCACTGAGAAGCCGAGTGATGACGCTGATCCAGAAACAAAAAAGTCTATAGAAGATCAAAATAAACTTTCTAAAGATATCCCAGAACGTTTTAAAGCTGGTGAGGAAGAACTCACTAAACTGCTAGACTCGGGCGAACCGGTTGATCCTATCAACAATATCTCACCAGCTAAAGCAGCCCAAGACGGCACTGAAGCGGCAGCCAAAGGTGGATTAGGTGGCTTCTTCTTTGGAATCGTCAATAAATTATCAGCAATTTGCACGGTCAAAGGCCTTATTACCGAAACAGCTATTGGAGCCAAAATCCTCCGGGCAGCACCGCTGACTCGATGGGGAACGCTAGTAGCAACCTCAGCAGATACCGTTAAGGATGGTAAAGTTCAGGCAAGAGAGCTAAATGTCTTTATGAGAGAGTTTGGCAATAGTACGAGTGATTTTTCTCAATCTGGCGCCTGGCAGTATATCACTGGAAATAAAAAAGCAAAGCCTAAATACACCGATCAATTTGGTATCAATGTCGGTGCAACAGGTACGCTCGGGGCAATTAATGGTTCGATTGATAAGGTTTTTACCGCTGGTGGAGTTGGTACTGGCGTCTGCAAAGTGACGGGTAATGTGGTGGTGCAGGTTGGTGGTGCAGTCACGAGTGCTGTGGTTGGTGTATTCTCAGGTGGCTCCACCAAGGTTGCCGAGACCACCTTAAGTGCTGCAATAGGCTTTGCTATCGGAGTTGCTGAATCATATCTTCAGCCTATTGTTACTCGAATGATCGCCGGATCAGTCATTACGTTTGATGAACCACCAGACCAGATTGGAGACGCTACTGTAGCCTCCTACGAAGCATACGCAAATGTAAATGCTCGCCAAAACGGTGCGCCACGAGTATCTGATAAACAAGCTGGAATAATTGACAAGCAAATTGCAGCCGAAGACGCCCGAGACCCTCAAAAACGTAAGGCTGGCTGGCGTTTGATTGCACTTGATAACCCGCGATCACTTGCTTCCAAAGCCCTTTTTGCCATCCCGACATCTGGCTCACAAATTAAGACAGCTATGGTCAGTACACTACGGCTACTTGATCCCACCAATCTTCAATCAAAGCTAGCTGTGGTGTCGGGAGTAAATGAATATGTGTCAGCCAGTGCTTATGCCGAGGGTGATCCGGGCGAAGGAGATTATCCAAACTTCTTCAAAATGGATCAGTATAGCTTTAGCGAGGGTGACTTTGGTCTAGCGGGTGATCCGCTAGAAAATGAAAATTATATTGTGAATAATCCTGACCGTAAGTCCGCATATGAAAGCTACAAAAGCACCTGCCTCGACATCCAAACTGCCAATCAAAATGCTTTAGTTGACGATGCTGGAATATGCAACAACCCGACCAGTGATCAACGGCGCTTTCGAGTTTATTGGTTCGACCAAGGAGTGGCTGATATGATCAAGTCATATAGTAATGATGATAATGACCAGGGTTTACAAAATTCCGATGCTCTTAGCTCACCCGGTGCGGTTATACCAGGACTTTTGAGCCCGCCAAATCTTGGTCCCAAGAACTCACAAGGTTATTATCAAATGCCATACCCTTCAATGAGCCAGGCCAACCAACCTGATGATGCCTATCGTCGAGACCCCGGTGTATCGCTTACTCATCAGTGTGGGAGCTTGCAGCTTATTCAAATGCTTTATACTGCTTCCGAGAATTTTAAAGCCAAATATCCAAACGGCTGGGTTAAGATTAATGATCTCAATGCCTCTGGCCATGCGAGCCATCGTCTAGGGGTTGATGTTGACCTGAACGGCTTTATTGGAAATGTCCGCGTAGCAGATTACACCAACGGGGCATGGGATAAGCCAGGTACAATTGAGCTTGGTAAGATAATAATAGACACTGGAGTGATTAAAAATATTGCCTTCAATGATGCCGAGGTG
>JBBSBN010000014.1:0-10585 GCA_038251205.1 Candidatus Saccharimonadia bacterium
CATCGCTTCGGTAATTTCGGTAGAGTTAAGATTAACGGTCTTCGGTAGTCCCGCCACCACATCTCGCCCCCTAACTTGCATATGAAGAGGAGTATCGAGCGGTAAAGCGGAGCCAATTTCCTTTTTGATATCTTCAGCTGTTTGCTCACCAATAATAACACCGTACTTGCGTCTGATGTAGTCACCAATTGCCATGTCAATTTTATTGCCCCCAACTCGGACGCTGTTCTGAGCAACGACACCGCCGAGTGAAATAATTGCTACCTCAGTCGTACCACCACCGATATCAACAATCAAATTTCCAGCTGGTGCGGCAATGGGAATATTCGCACCAATTGCTGCTGCCACGGGCTCACGGATAATATAGGCACGTTTAGCCCCAGCAGCCAGCGTTGCATCAATTACCGCTCGCTTTTCTGTCGAGGTTACCCCTGCTGGTACACTAATCATAAGCTCAGGCCGGCTCAAGCGAAAACGGCCAGCTACTTTGTTGATAAAATACTTAATCATAGCCGCTGTGATACGATAATCAGCAATCACTCCGTCGCGCAATGGACGCGAAGCAATAATTACTTCTGGTGTACGACCGAGCATTTCTCTTGCTTCGTTACCGACCGCCAATATTCGATTATCCTCACTACTAATTGTTACAACTGATGGCTCGTTGGCGATAATCCCTTTTTTTGGCACATAGACCAAAATATTGGCCGTACCGAGGTCAATTGCGATTCGCTTCTTATACATAGAAGCAATTATAGCATTTTGATACGGTTCTAGTCGTGGGGAGCGTTATCGTGTGGCTCAAATGGCAATTGGCTTGGTCCAGCATTCTCAACCCGTCGAATTCTCGCACCGATTGCATTCAAACGCTCATCGAGACGCTCATAGCCACGATCAATATGCTCAATGTGATCAACTGTCGTCTGGCCTTCGGCTAAAAGTGCAGCCATGACCATCGTGGCACCTGCTCGAATATCAATGCTGACAACCTCGCGCCCAAACAAAGGAGTAGGCCCGATAATAACTCCCGTATGAGTGTCTTTTGCAAATACATTTGCACCCAGCCTTGCTAAGTCTTTTAGGTAGTGTAGTCTACCTTCAAAAACAGTCTCAAACAGCTCACTTGTCCCACTTGCCTGGGTAAGAAGTACAGCCAGCGGCGCTTGTAAATCAGATGGAAAGCCAGGAAATATATCAGTCCGCAAGCTAATTGGCGATAGCTGGGTGCCAGGATGGAGACTGAGGGTAGTATCATTATTTTCCAGCACATATGGCACGCCAATTTTACCAAGCGCCCAAAGTAGGGCTTCATTATGCATCCGCCAGAACCCCTTTATTTGCAGGCTACTCCGAGAAGCTGCTGCTGTAATAGCCAGCGTACCAGCCTCAAGATAATCAGGAATAATTGTGTAACCAGCTCCCATGAGCTTATCTACTGGTTGTACTTCTAGGGTATGGCTACCGATACCATGAATCTTTGCTCCCATTTGGGTCAGAAAATCACAAAGCGCGCTCACATGGGGCTCAACGGCTGCGAGGCGTAGCTTTACAGACCGCTCGGCCAAGACAGCTGCCATCAATAGGCTTTCTGTTCCAGTCACACTGAGAGCTTCTATTGTAATATCTCCTCCCTTTGGCCTGTTGCGAGCAATGATCTGCTCATCGGATAACTCAACAGTACACCCCAGCCCACGCAAGCTATCAATATGAGCATTGATTGGTCGGCTGCCAATTATGTCTCCGCCAGGATAAGCTAGTATCGCTTCCCCAAAACGACCAAGCAATGGCCCTAGCAATAAGATAGAGGCGCGCATTCGGCCGCTAAACGAAGCCGGAATCGGTCGCGACTGGGCTGAGACTGCATTTATCTTCATAGTATGGTCTTGTCGCTCTATAGTGACTCCGAGGTATTCAAGAATCTCAACCATAGTAGCAACATCTCCAATGTCAGGAACATTGTGAAGCGTTATCGGCTGCTCACTCAGCAAACATGCCGCCATGACCGGTAGAATTGCATTTTTACTGCCGCCTACAATAAATTTGCCTGCTAGCTTCGTCGGACCCTCTATAAGAAATTGCGTCATGAATGATTTATTTGTTTATCAATAGCGATTATAATGAATCGTAGCCATTATGACCACGTCGAGCTTACTATGAAAAAAACAACTGTTAAAAAACTGCGTCGAGTAGGCCTAATATTCGGCTATATCTTAAGTGCAGTTATTATTACTTTTGGCACATACTTTTTAGTATTACTTGCTCGCGGCAACTCTTTTGACATTTTTACCGGTAAACTCAAGCCAACTGGATTGTTGCTGGTTGACTCTATACCCCCCGGAGCGCAATTCGAGATAAACCACAAGCTATCGAAACAAAAGACTCCGTTGCGTATCACCAATATAGAACCTGGTGCAATTGACATCACACTCAGCAAAGATGGATATCGCAATTGGCGTAATCGTAATAGTATCACCGCCGGCCAAGTAACTTTTCTGACATATGCGTGGCTTGTCCCTAATTCACTTCAACACATTGATCTTTTGAGCTCATTAAATATCACTGCCACCACCCAAACTATCGATCATAAACACGCCGCACTTATCACATCAAAGCCTCAACTCAGCGTATATGCAAGCGATGACTTCGTTAAAGCCAGTCAAGTATACCGTCCGCCAACAGCTACTGACCCCGCCCAAACTATTTCTGCTCTCACGGTCACAAGCTTAAGTGACGACGGTGGTGCTGCCCTGGTTCAGCAAACAAACTCAGTCAGTAGTGAGTATATTGCCGTCGACATGCATGGCAATCGAGCTGAAATTAATCTTACTCAAGAACTACGGTTAAATGGTTCGCCTGTTGGCTATAACCCAGACAACAATCAGCAAATAATTTGGTTTGACAATGGTACGCTTCGCGTGGTCGATCTTAGCAGTCGCACCATTGGTGCCGTCTTTGCTAGCGACGTTACATACGCCACAATAAGTCGAGCTAAATTGTATTTTATCCAAACTAAAGTTGCCACCAGCCAAACCACCGCCAGCCCCACCCACAACCTCTATAGTGCTGATCTCGGGGGCAGTGATCAAAAACTCGTGCTGGCTCGTGTCGAAGACAGCCCAACCTATCAACTCAAAGTCAGCAGTTTTGGTGGCTCGGATTATTTAGCACTGTTAGTTGGTAAGAGTCGGCGTTTTAACTTGTATTTGCTCAATAACGGTACTCAAAACCAAACAGGAGATGTGCTTGAGAATGTAAGTGCTTTTTCGTTCAATCGGACAGGCCAATTCTTAGCAATTGTCCAAAATAATCGTTTGCTTTGTTATGACATTGAGAAAAAAGTTTACCACAACACTGGCTCACAAGTCTCAGACTTAATGAGCTGGCAGTGGCTTGATAATTTTCATCTTGGTCTTGCCACCCCTAAAGGTGTTTATCTTTCAGACTTTGATGGTCAGAATTACCAGTTACTGCAAAACTGGGTTGCAATCAGTAATCTTGCCGTATATAAGAACAATCCTATTGTTCTTCACCCGGAGCATGACAAAAATAATCTGTCTCAGCTAACAGTTATTGAGAAACACTAGAAGTCGAGCTTAGAATAACTTCTGAAAGTAGTTGGTAATCTTAGTCCATACACTTTGTGGTGCATCACCCGGAAGATTTGAGAGTTGTTGGGGCGATACTTGGGCGGCCTTGGGCTGAGTCTTGGTAGCTGCAGGTTCAATCTGCTTAGCATGGACCACTAAGCGTTTCCAGCTAGTACCGGGCGGTGTGCATGTGATCAATGTAAGGGTAGGTTCCGGGGTCGCCTGAATGACCGAAAAATCTGTGGGTGCCACAACCACACTATTTGTAACCTGATAGACATACTTACGTGATTCATAATTAATCTGTACCGTATCCCCCGCTGCCAAGCGATCAAGAAGCGCAAAAACAAACTTATAATTCCCAGGTTCCCACCAATCATTGCTAGAGTGACCAAACAGCACTACATTCCCTTGCTGGCCTGGTAAAGCTGTGCCAGCATAGTGAGCAACTCCGTCACGCAATGATAGTTGAATTTGACTCTCATCAAGTGTGGGCGGGAACTGAATTGGTGCATTCACGCTTATCTTTGGCACGATTACTACAGACCCAGGAGCAACTGCTGTGGTTTGGGCAGTTGGCTCGGCGGTAGCCGAAGGTGTGGCCTTTGGCTTACTGAAGCGATAGTGGAGATTAGCCTGTATGACAGGGAAATTAAAAACTAATAGAAAAATACCAATGCTCACCAGACCAATCAAAAGATAGCTTAGCGTATGGCGATTAATCCACTTTCGTAAACGTAGTCGCTGAGCCAAGTCGCCCAGCCAACTATAGGTTTCGGTAAAAATTGAGGCAGTCCCTTCATTGCTGGCCGTTACAGGAGAGAGATTGAGGAGTGGCTCAGGCTCTGGAGTTGGAGTGGCTGAAGCTGTGGTTGCTGTTTTTGCCTGTGTTACAGCAGCCACTGCCGGGATATGAATGGGATCAGTAGCTTTGGGCGCATCAGTCGAAACCGGCATGACAGGTTGGCTGTGATCCATAGCTGGCAAATGTAAATGAGCATCAGCAGCTACTCCCATATCAGTCATGGAAAGCGTCGGACTTGATGCTTCAACTGCACCGGATGATGAAGTTGGCTCTGTCGCTAAGACATTAGTATTTGTTGATGCGGAAGCACTTACTGCCGCATTCGCTTCAGCAGCAGCTTGTGATTGGCGAGCCTTTGCGGGTTCACCAACTGGTTTTGAAGGAGTTAAATCTTCTAAATTGAGGGTATTATTATCTGGTTCGGCCATAAAAGTCTTGGTTTGAATCTATCACTATACTATAATACCATGAGCCTGTACAGCAGTTATAATTCTTGCATGCCCTAGCCAGAGTGGTGGAATGGTAGACACGCACGACTCAAAATCGTGTGCGAGCAATCGCATGTGGGTTCGACTCCCACCTCTGGCACCAGTTGTTTTCTAACCCAAAAGTTTCGTATAAATTTGTTTGGTGGTAATAGCCAAGCTTTTTTCATTCGTTTGATCAAGAATTTGACGAATTATATACCCCCCATTAAGACAACAAGGCATAAAATTGTCCAGCTGCTGAGCAGGATACGCTAGCATCGATGCCATAACACCATATACCACCCCTCGCCAGTCCAGAAGATTTTTTGTAGTTGTCATTAGGCCAAACTGAGTTTGAGCGAAAGGATCAAACATAAGTAATGCATTTGGTTCAAAAATAAGCATTCGCAAGCTAGGATATTGTTCGTGTATGGCATATATGAGATCTGTTATCTGATATATACCTCTCTCTGGGCTCGTTTTTACTCCTATACCAAGATGATTAATCAGTTGCAATAATTCAATATTGTCACAACAAAGCACAAGGTTTGAGTGTTTAAGTAGAGGGCGATTCGTCTCAAAGAGGCGTAGTGTCTGTTCCACAACCAAGATCGGCAACGATGCATTTGTAAACAATTCTTCAAGTCTGATCTGAATATTACTGCTCAATGGTAACCCAATACCTGCTATTGCTAGACTGTGGCTTGTGCTCAGCTCTCCGAAAAGTTCTTGGCTTTGAGAGCGGTCGGTCGGATCAAATGTTTGGATTGAAAGCTCATGTGCTATTCCGGCGATTGAGCCTGCAAGCTCATTGGGCAGATAAAGGGTAGGCCAATTACCGAGTGCTAGGCTGGTTTCATAGGTTTGGCTTAGGCTTTTAAGTTGTCCTAAGTTACCACCTATCAGACCCAGCTTTGGCTGAGCAATTGGATTGATTGGGCGTTCAAAGACAAGTTTAGGATATGGTAGTGTTTCACCAACTTTAACAATATCTGGTATTGCCACAATTAAGCCTGGCGAAAAAGAGCGCTGAGCTCAATTGGGAGTAGATTGGCAATGCGTTTTGATCGAGCAGGCCCTGCTAAAATTTTTGTAGCAACAAAGTAGCTTTGGAGATAATGGAGAGCCTCATCACTACCTGATAAGCTCAAAAGAACCCTCAGTCGTCGTAGTAACAGCGGCAGACTAAACTCAGCTCGATTGTGCTTGAGACGATGATAGAACTTAGCTGAGGACGGCACGGCTGTAGACGGAACAAGCTCAAACACCACCTGGCTAATTCTGTCTGGCAGTACTCCATCGAGCGCCAAGCCTACCGCTCCAGCAATACGCCGGGCGGCCTCTTGGTTTAATGCTCCAGATTGTTGCTGGAGTATGACGTAGAAATAATTTTCAGTATTGACATCACTCATTGTAAGCCATTTTTACCAGCTTAATCATCACCTGTCAAGCTTAGTCATCCTCAGCGGGCAGGTTTTGCGTCAGCTTATCACGGCCAAACTGAGCTTTAATAGTAGTGACTTTGAGCTGAGCGTCCGCTAAATAATGTTGGAGCTCTGTGGCAAGCTTAGCCCCTCGTTCAAATTGCTGCATTGCTGCCGGCAAATCTTCCTTGCCGCTTTCTAGATTTGCAACAATTTTCTCAAGCTCTGCCATCGAGTGGCCAAAGTTAAAGTCGGAATTGAGTTTGGGAGTCTTGGTCATGATTGGATTTAGCTTTCTTTTTCTGCGTATACAAATGCTTCGTTTGGCTGTTGTGCCTGATCAACTTAAGCTGACCTTTCCACAATTGTAGCATAATCTCGCTATCTGGTTTCGCCTCACTAGCCTGCTTCACTACTCGACCATCAATACTCGCAATGGCATAGCCACGGGACAGCACGGCTGTGGGGTTAAGACTGCTCAGCATCTTCGAGAATGACTCTGTCTGTGCAACAGCAAGTTGTATGCGTGCACTTGCCGTGTGCAACAACTGCTGAGCTGTGTGGTTTAGGTTTAAGCTATAGCCATGTAATTGATCATTAAATAGATCAAAGAAATCCTCAACAATCCCGTTTTTCATCTGCACAGTATAGTCAATTGCCGATGAAGCTTGGTTAAACTCGGCTTTGATTCTATGCGCCACTTCAACTTGATCGGGAACAAGCCGTCGTGCAGCATCAGTTGGTGTTGCACCTCGTACATCTGCACTTAGCTCTGCCAATGTCACATCGTCCTCATGGCCAATTGCGACTAAAGTCGGTACCTTACTGCCGTAGACGGCCCGTACCACGTCTTCATGGTTGAAAGCTTGAAGATCTTCAGCACTCCCGCCACCTCGAATGAGTACTAGTACATCATGTAGATCACCAGCATCATTAGCGGCAGTACTATTAAACTGGGTAATGGCAGCGGCAATTTGATCGGGCGCATCTGCCCCTTGTACTTGCACTTGGATGTGATCAAGCTGAAGATGTGGCCATCGCTCAGAAATGATTGTCAAGAAATCATTATAGGCTGCAGCCTGAGCAGAAGTAATGAGCGCCACTCGAGCTGGATACTCTGGTAAAGACCTCTTACGCTCAGTTGCAAATAAGCCTTCAGCTTCAAAGCGGGCTTTCATAAGTTCGAATGATTTCTTGACAGCACCTTCACCTGAAAGCTCAATTGTACGAACCGTCAAACTAAACTTACCCCACTTAGTAATATTCGGACTAGCCGCAACTCGAATCAGCATGCCATCTTCGATATCGACTTTTAGAGAATAAACCGGCATAAAGCAGCTTACCGTCGAGGTTGCATCTTTGAGATCAAAAAAAACCCATTTGCCTTGATTTATCTTAAAGCTGCTTACCTCACCTTCCACCACCACTAGCGGGAGTGCAAACGACAATGTCTGATTAACTAGATCCAGAAAGGCCGAGACAGATAATACTTCAGCCTCCATGTCGTTCTCTTCTCTTGCTGTGGTGACGATATATATAGAGTCCAAGTGGTATAAATAGCCACATAGCAACAAAACGATAAATAATTACTACAGCAAAGCTTGTACTAAATGACTCACCAAGTGCCACAAAGGTAGCGCTCATAACCGCCTCATAGACGCCGACGCCCGAGCTAATAATTGCTGAGAATGATGCCATCATAGCTAAACTATAGCCGGCAATTACGATTCCTGGATTTATGGCTCGACCAAGAGACAAAAATACGATATAGATTGAGAGTATCTCAGCGGCTACTCCTAAGAAGCAATACCATAATGGCCGCCACAGTTTAGCTTTAGCCGAGAGTAAGAGTCGGAAGCTATGATATATTTCCTCTAAGAAATTATTAAGTTGATCACGCGAGATGGGCTGTTTTTTAAAACGTCTTAATATCCAATTTATTGGCTTAAATAGTTTCCATGTTACTTTTTTAGTCAGTTCATAATTCATCGCAATAGCAGCTGCAATAATTGCGCCAACCGCTGCTAACGTGATTACAATGAGTACTACTCGGAAGCTTACTCGCTCAAGCTGGTTGGACAAGAAGAGAAATAGAAGACCAATAAAAAGTACCATAAAGTAGCCAATAAACGTAAAAATATACCAAGCAATCTGGACTGCCGTGGCAACCGAAGCTTTCACCTCATCACGAAATTCGCTCGCAATATAGCTCGTACCCGAGACACCTCCGCTTGGAACAACCGTGTTGAGAAAGTTATAAACTATACTCGCTTCAAGTGCTCGGCGTAGCGTAATCTTACCTCCAAAGAGTTTAAATGTAGAGATAAAGTACTGAGCATTACTCCAGTAATACAGGTACCGAGCCAGCAAGATTGTAATAAGGATAGCCAAGTTGGCTTGGCTTAGAATATGAAAAAAGTCTCGCAACTGACCAAGGTTTACAAGCAGCAGTGCTCCAAGTCCGACAATAATAACAAAATAAATAAGTCGCCGCAGTTTCATGATTCAAATCCGCTTATGCTGCTTCATATCTTCTTATTATAGTCCTGCTAACCCAGCTTAGACTAGCCCCCCTATCAATGTAAGCCTGTCACTAAATCATTGACCGAAGCTGATAATTAAGGTATAATTTCAAAGATTAGTTAAGAAAAAGACCTACCCAATGAGTACAACCAAAGCTGGCGGTTCGACAAAGCTCGGCCGCGATTCAAATAGTAAACGTCTCGGTATCAAAGCTTATGGCGGCCAGACCGTGACAGCCGGCTCTATTATTGTACGCCAACGTGGTAGTCGCTATGGCGCCGGTACCGGTACCCGCACCGGCAAAGACTATACTATCTTTGCTGTTCAAGATGGTATTGTTGAGTTCGGTAAACGAATCAAGAAAAACTTTGCTGGACAAAGCCGTCCCCAAACCACTGTTATGATCAACCCCGCGACTGAGCCTACTCCAAAATCTACTGTTACTGCTAAAGCCAAAATCTAGTTACTTCACACCATATGCTGTGGAGCCAGCTCGACTGGCGTGTACGGCTTTCTTTTTGTTCTTCAATAATTCTGTCGACATACTCGGCTGAGCAACTCCAGCTTCAGCCTGCGCTACAACTGCGCCGATAAAGTCCCGGAACAATGGATGAGGCCTGTTGGGGCGCGACAAAAATTCGGGATGAAATTGACTACTAATATAGAAGGGATGATCTGTCACCTCAACCATCTCTACTAGCTGCCGATTGGGCGAAGTAGCTCCGATCGTGAGTCCAGCTTTTATGAGTACTTCTCGATAGTCATTATTGAATTCATAACGATGACGATGACGTTCTGTAATACGAGCAGTATCATATGCCCGACGGCTTCGGCTACCTCGAGCAAGACTAGCGGGGTAGTTCCCTAATCGCATCGTACCTCCTAATTTAACACCGTGCTGATCGGGCATTAAATCAATTACCGGATATTTTGTCTTCGGATTTAATTCAGTTGAGTTAGCGCCCTTGAGTCCAGCTACATTTCGAGCAAACTCGATCACTGCAATTTGCATACCTAAACACAGGCCAAGATAAGGCATGTTACCTTCTCGGGCACAGCGAGCTGCTTCAATTTTGCCTTCACTACCTCGAGTACCAAAGCCACCCGGCACAATAATTCCAGCAAGGCCAGCTAATGCCGTACAGGTCTTATCGACTTTTTCGGCATCAATCCATACGGGCTTGGCATCAACACCATGGTACCAACCGGCTGCCTTGATAGCCTCACAGACACTTGTATAGGTGTCATCATTGGTCAGGTATTTAGCCACAATGCCAATCAAAACCTTAGGCTTATTAGCCTTGATGCGCGCTACAAGTTGCCGCCAGTCATCATTCTTATTCTTACGCCGTGGCAGCCCAAGACGTCGGCTGACATACTCCCCGAGACCATATTCCTCCATCACGAGCGGCACCTCGTATACCGATTTAAGTGTGAGCAAAGGAATAACTGCCTTAATATCTACATCACAATACAAACTTAGTTTTTCCATTGCAGCATCACTGAGCGACTGCTCGCTGCGAACACACAATACATCAGGGATAATACCGACTTCGCGCAAATCTCGAACCGAGTTTTGAGCTGGCTTCGTTTTTAGCTCCTTACTTGATTCAAGATACGGCACATAGACGAGATGCACATACAGCACATTATTCGCACCTAACCGACGCTTCATCTGTCGTATTGCCTCAACATGAGCCCCGGACTCGTAATCTCCAACTGTTCCTCCAAGCTCGACAAGATGCACATCAGACCCTTTTCCTGCCTCTAGAATTCGAC
>JBBSBN010000015.1:0-10581 GCA_038251205.1 Candidatus Saccharimonadia bacterium
GATGCCCTCAAAGCTGCTAAGATGGTGCCACTCGTAGTCGATGGTAGCGGTAGCTGCGATGTCTACGAAACATTTGAAATAATGTAACATAAGTTTGTTTCCAAAAAAGCTCCGTGTACTTCGGAGCTTTTTAATTTAGGATTTATTATCATCTAATATTCAGAAGTTTTGAGCTTGTAGCAGACTTTTCCGGAAGCATGTCCGCTGATGGAGGGATAGGTTTTATAATCATCACCGTCGCCATACGAAGACGTATCGTCCTCATATTGTCCATTTTTACTATTATCAGCTCTTTTATAGGTTGCACAAAGTTGATAGTAATAAACTTGGCGAGAATCAGAACCCAGGGCATATGTAGTGGTGGTGAGGTTCTTGAGTATGGTTGAGCTAGTGGGCTTACTATCCTGCACATATGTTACGAGATGCTCATCAACAAGCTTCTTTTCGTCACCATCTAGGTTTAGGCTTTGCAAATCGTCGGGCAATTCACCACTTTTTCTCGTGTAGCTATTTATGCTAGTCGCAATCGATGATAGATTCCCTTCGATGAGCTTGTCATTACGAAGTACGCGGGCGTTGACGACTGGTCCGATTATTCCCAAGAGAATGATTAGTGCCACTACTGCAATCATGACAATCGTAAACGTACGGCGAACCCAAGTCAGCTTAGCAGGGCGAATAGTTCGTAAGAAGACCGCTGCATAGAGAAACGTAATGATAAATGAGCTATAGAGTGCCACGCGCACTGCTTCTGAATCAGATCTGCTGACAAATAAATTAACCAAGCAGAATGCAATAGCAATGATCGAGCCGATACCAAATAGTGCAAAGATTACGGCATGAATGATCATGATAACTGAGGAAGCACCGGTTTTCTTCTCTGGCTCGTGCTTCGAGTAGAAAAAGTCGCAGACTATAGAGATCGGTAAAAGCACCAACACACTAGCTATACTATAGGGAGTAAAATCGCTGGTATCAGCGCCGGTGACAAAGTATGCTAATACCGTAATTGTCAGAATGCACATGGCAAGAATAGTCCAGCCCCAGAAAGCATAGGTCAGCCACTGAAGGACTAATATGCCGGGGCTGTTACTAGCTTTGGGAGGCTCCGGAGCTACCTGCATCTGTGGCCCTAGCGGCGAAGTGCCGGGAGCAGTAGCGGTAGCTGGCGGTGGTGCACCAGATAATGGAGCTGGCGACACTGGAGGAGATACCAGCGCAGGCTGGTGCGGCGGTTCGGGTTGAAAGCTATGGCTTGGCTGGGGATTATTTTCCAATATTATTTCTACTTTTTATCGTGCCACAATTCTTATGCTTAAGAATAGCACATGGACATCGAGTCGACAATCAGTTCGATTTGTTCTCTTTCATTTGTGTCACCTTAAAGACTTTTCCGGTCTCATCATAGGTAGTCCACTCGCCCACTTGCTTATTGCTATTCAGGTAACCGCTGCGCATTTTGGTGCCATCCTTACGGAACCATTCCCAATACCCATCCATTTCGCCATTCCTTAAGTTGCCTTTGGCCCAGATGCTACCGTCTTTGTGATAGTGTGTGTGGGCTTCGGTACTAGATGACTTTTTAGGCATTATTCTGGCTCGCTATTTACCGTCGTAAGCAGCTTGGAGATCAGCAACGATGATTTTTTTCATCTTCAGCATAGCTTGGACTACTCGCTGAACTTTGGCAGAATCCTCATCCCCCATCAGCTCGCCGAGTGCTTCGGGAATTATCTGCCATGAGACGCCCCATTTATCAGTCAACCAGCCACACATGCTCTCCTGCCCACCAGCCTCAAGAAAGCCATTCCAGAAATGGTCAACTTCTGCTTGATCCTTGCAAGATACAAACTGAGACATACCTTCGGTAAATTTGAAGTGTTCACCACCGTCCATAGCCATAAACTCCACACCATCCAACTCAAAAGTCACGTTAAACAATTGTCCGGCAGGCGGCATAGATTGTACGTTTGTGATTTTAGAGTTTTTGAAGAGCGACACGTAGCAATCCACCGCCTCCTTACCACCTTTGTCGAACATAAAAAATGTTGTAATTTTCTGGGCCATATTCTGCTCCTTTATTATTTAGCACTCTCATCGACCTGCACGAGTCCGAAGGTATTACCTTCCGGATCAAGAAAGTAACCTTGCCAGCATTTGCCAGGCACAGCGAATTTATCGAGTGCCACTCGTCCGCCAGTGGTGAGAATCTTGGCACTTGTGTCGTCAAAATTTTCCACTTCGACTGAGTTTACATATGCGTTAGTACCCTGCTCGGAAGAGGGAGTCGCAGTCGGACGCTTAAGCAAGCCACCATTGATACCATCGGTCGCAATTTGCCAATAGTCAATTGGTAAGCCTTCTTGCTTGGTGAATTTCCAGCCAAAGATTGTTTGGTAGAACTTCATGGCTCGAGCTGGATCGTCAGCTTGAATCTCAAAATAGATAATATTGTTCATAGTTCCATCATAATTTACGAGGATATTAAGATCAATGATTGGCTAGTGTAACGTAACGCCGATGATGTTCGTATTAAGACCACTATCAGTAAATATACTCGTGATGGATTTCTTTGGTACATCGTAGCTGATGAGCGAGAAACTACCATTCGTGAATGGTGGAGCTTGAATTGTAGCGATAATTTGCTTTGTGCTTAAGTAGTAAACACTAGAAAATTTTTGCTCGGAGCTAAGGAGCAACTTAGCTATGCCGTCAGTACCAATTTTATAGAGGTCTTTGTTCTTTGAATAGTATAGCTGGTCATCGTCATCGGTGTAGCCCGATGCAGAAGAGCTATTCTTGTCGATATCAGCAATCTTTTTGGTGGTTTTATCTTTAAGAGTTAGCTCGACAAGACTACTGTCTACTGGAACTATGTTGTCTGATCTTTCTGCTTTACGATAGATAAGCTTAGTAAAAGCTTTATTAATCTCAATACCACCGTAATTATTCGCCTTATCGCCGTATAACACAGTCTCTTTAGCTGTGATGGTATCACGCATGAGCAGCTCACGATTTGCGTTGCCGTCACAATTGTAGCAGCCAGTAGTATATATAAGCTGGTGTGTTGCACGGTTGTAGCCTTGTATGAATACGCCGCTAGCATCGAGTACAAAGAGATCTTTGATAGCTTTTGTCTCAGGATTTATTTCTTTGATGGTATTGCCCTGTGTCGCAATACTCGATAATAGCCCAAAGACAATTGTCGTGCCGTCGCTCGAAAATCTGGCGCTTGTGATCTGGTCATGCTCATAATAGCGAGCTTTGTCGGGCTTGCTTCCCTCAAATATCTTGACATATGATTTGCCTCCATCTTTGCTATACCAAATTAACGTTCCCTCAGCACCGCCGTTGGATGGCTCGGTCACAACGAGTACCTTATTATTCATCACCTGGGTGTAGGTCATATAAGCATTTACTCCTAGGTCTCCAGCTACAGTAGGATCAGTATGAGCAACTGGCTGCCAGAGCAGCTGGACAGGGGCTTTGGCGTAATCACCTTTTGTATAAGCGATAGTATATGGTGCTAAGGTTTTCTTGGCTGGTTGCTGCGTCTTCTGTGGCACCGGCTGTTGCTTTGGAGCTGGCTTGCGAATGATAAACCAAGCACCAATTAGGCCAGCTACCAGGAGCACGATCAGGATGATAATGACGGTTTTTTTCTTATTCTTCTTCGCTTTGGGTAGTGCGTCGGGAGATTGTGAGGGAGCTGGCGAGCCAGGTGGCGGCGCTGGTGGTGGGATCGGAGAGTTGCCAGCAGGATTTGGCTGAATGGTCTTGGGATTCATGCGCATATTATAGCATAAGCAATATAGAAAAAGGTTATTGCCCTATGCCTTTTCTAAGTGAACTATATGTATGGAAATATGTGTCAAATACTTGGATATATATATTAAGCTTAAGTACTGTTATATAAATATTTACGGTAATTGCTAGAGTAGCACTTGATCTGGGGATTTTCCTATACCAAGTCGAAGTTGTCTGAAGATACCATACTGTCGCGCACCATCTTATGATCCACATACCAGATCCAAAAGGCTTGCTCAGTAGGCGCCTTCTTCACGCCCGGCCTAGCATCCCAATAGCGCAAATATTCGAGCCAATGCGTTTGAATGATCTCGTCTTTTGTCATACTTTCCCCCTAGCTAATACTTTCTATTATTACAGGTGGTGACAACAAAAAGTATTAAATATCTGACACTGTAGCTTTTAGTGTAGCTTCGTAATTTTCTTTGCTAAACTAGAGATTTTATGGTACTGTAGTCCTCATCGCAATCGCGAACTTGTCAGGGCAGGAACCCTGACGTACCTTGGAGGTTAATATGGACGAAATTGCAGACTTTGTTTCCAGGAATGCCCCAATTCTCCTTGCCTGGTTTGGCGTGGGGTTTGTGAGCAGTTGCCTCGTCTTGATCTTGGATAGGCCCTACTATAAGGCACGGCGCACCCTTCGTGGAATTCCCATGCCCTCTCTTGGGTGGCAAGAGATTTTGCTCACCCTGTTCTTCGGAACCATCTTGGGATGGCTGACTTTTGTCTATTCCGTGATCATGCTTTATGGCTACTCCGAAGATGTGCGCAAGATCAAGAAGCACTCCTCGTAATTCCTTCTTCGAATGGACTAAGCATCGATGATTTAGTCCTTGACCCAGTTATACACTGGGTCTTTTTTTCATATGTACTTTGTATTAATTTATAAGAGCCAAAATACTTGACAAGTATGTAATTATATAGTAGAATAGCGCAAATCAAATCAGTTACTGTTTACGAGGGTTCGAAACCCTTTTTTGTATGATCAAGAAAACATCACATTCTACTCACCCACATGTCGGCGCTCACCAGATGGCACTGCTTATTCCTGCTCACAATGAAGAGCTGGTGATTGAAGCTACCCTTAAATCTGCGATTCGCGAGGGACAATCAGGTCGCGACATTTACGTTGTAGACGATAACTCCTCTGATCGAACTCGAGAGCTAGCTGCAGCCATTATCGGTCAAAAACGAGTATTAACGGTCGAGCGCAGCGGAAAAGCACTGGCTCTCAAGAAGGCTGTGGCTTATTTCAGCCTGATCGAACGCTACCACTGGATTCATATGGCTGATGCTGATGGGATATTTGGTAAGAATTATTTCAAAATCTTTCGCGCTAAGCTGAGTGACCGCTATGTTGCAGCCCTTGGTTTCGTACAGAGTATGGAGGGTGGCTGGATCTCAAAATTCCGCGTTTATGAGTACACGTATGGTCAGATCATCATGCGCCGATTACAGAAAGTACTTGGTACGATCACTGTCATCCCGGGCCCTACCGCCTGCTTTCGAAGTGATATTTTTTATAAGCTTGATTTTGAGACTGACTGTCTGACTGAAGACTTTGATATTACCCTGCAGATCCATCGTCAGAAACTTGGTAAAATTGCTTATTTCCCTGAGGCGAAGGCTTACACCCAAGATCCGCAAAACTTTCACGATTATTGCGTGCAGCTTGCCCGCTGGTACCGTGGCTTTTTCCAGGCTATCTCAAAGAACAAAGTCGGCTTACGCCCACAGAAGATTGATCTCTATCTGGGATTTTTGATGTTTGAGATGTTCTTGTATTATGCTGAGATGCTGTTTATCTTGCCCATACTATTTATGTTCCATCGCGCCACCAGCTACACCCTGGCAGCGCTCGTACTGACTGATGTGCTAACTTTCTTCACCATCAATGTACTCGTAGCTATTGCCGCTAAACGCCGTGACATTCTTGCTGCCTTTCCACTCTTCTATCTTCTGCGTTTGGCCCAGATGGGGATATTTCTCAAAGCTTTTGTAGAAGTGATAGTATTGCGCCGCTTTCGTACCAATCAAGTCGGCTGGGAAACTGGCTCGCGTCGATACCGTGTAGCGGCCAAAGGATAATATGATGAAGCTAAAAAATATCCGTAAAACCCTAACTCAAATAGCTATCTATTCTATTGTTCTGCTTTTTGGTCTATGGCACCTCTCTGCTCTTACTCCTATAGCGGGGGCGGTTTCTGGCCGAGTCGACCAATGGCGCACAGCCCGGGCGCAGACTTCGATCTGCCGTAATGCCAATACATATGATGCCAGCAAATATACCGCTGCTCTGTTTGATTATCAGGCAAAGAACCTAAGTCCAAATCTGCTTTCAAATAGTGATTTCGAGACAGTCGATCCGGCTAATCCTACATTCCCGCAAGGGTGGGCACCCCTGAAAGATGGCCCAATTGAGGCTACTTTTGGCTATGCAAATGCAGGCTACCAAAGTGGCCACAGCATCACAACTTCTATTATTTCAGGTACTGGAGATGCCCACTGGTATATGAGTCAGCCGGTAGCGGTAAATGGTCAAGGCTATTTCATCTACTCTGGATATTACAAATCAACCACCCGTGTAAATATTTCTATTGAAGTTCAGACAGGCAGCGATCAGCCGGCTTATTTGCACGTCGGCCTGCTTGATCCAGCACCGCAATGGACGCCATTCGCCCAAGAAATTTTCATACCTATTGGTGCCACCTCTTTTACAATCATACCAAGCATTACCAAAACTGGTAGCTTTAGCTTGGACAAACCCAACCTGAGCGTTGTTCCTCTATCTGGCTTTGAGCAAGGTATGGTTTCTATTACCTTCGATGATGGCTATCGCGGGATCTATGAGCAGGCGTGGCCGGCGCTCAAACAAAACAATCTCGTCTCGACTCAATATATCATTGCCAACGATCACAACTTCGGCATCTATATGACCGACAAACAGATCAAGGCCATGGCAGCTGCTGGCAATGAGATCGGCTCGCACAGCCTAAACCACGATGATCAGACCAAACTAATTGGCAAGCAGCTTACCAACGACGCCTCGCTCTCGAAGCTATTATTGGGACGATTGTCTAATGGTCAGCAAATCACTAGCACTGCTTCACCATATGGGTCATATGGTTCAGAAGCCCTAACTGCATATGCCCATTGCTATACTACTCATCGTACTGCCACTGGTGGCTACAACACTTCCCTTCTCAACCCATACACACTGAAGGTACAGGATGTGAGCTCGACTACTACTCAAGCTGAGCTGCAGCAATGGCTAGCTCAAGCCAAGCACGATAAGACCTGGCTGATATTGGTCTACCACAATGCTGGTGACCAATCTAATAGCGAGTATACGGTGAATATTGATCAGCTCAACAGCCAAATGAAAGCGATTAAATCAAGTGGCCTGAGCAATGTTACAGTATCTGGTGGTATGGCCAAAATCCAATCTCAACTCGCTACAAAGTAAAGCAATAACCCGTCAAGGTTATTGCTTGGCGGGTCAGGAAGCGACAGCAATTATGCGGTTGTACTGCCTATTTTCATAATTCTACCACCCTTGTTTATCCTATCTTATTATGGTATTATAATCTACATCGCAACCGCGAACTAGTCAGGGCAGGAACCCTGAAGGCACCTCCACAGAAAGGTTCCGAAATGATTTGGTTTGCAATTGCTCTGGTCTGGACGCTCATTGGCCTGACATGCGGCATTGCCGCAATCAAGCTTGACGAGATAGCAAATAAGGAGAGATACTCGACACGTATATACATCCTGTTCTTGATCATCTATACGCTCATTGGCCCATTCACTATCGCCGTGCTATGGATCTTGATGGGGGATTACAGGAAAATGCAACGCGACAACGAGCTGGGGCGCTAATCAACTCAACAGCCCAAACAAGCATCCCTCAGGGGAGGGTCCTGTGCACCTCGAAAAGGAGAAATAACGATGGATTTTTGGAGCAACCTAACAATCTGGGTACTGGTTGGTGCTATTTGCGGTGCCATATTGCTCAAGATGTCTGAGAAATATTGGCATCTCAGCAAGGTAATGGGGCGTCAGTTTGAGGAGGACTTCACGGAGTCAGAACTCGTCGTCGGCATGATTGTCTTCACGACCATCGGTCCGTTGACAGCAATACTGCTTCTTGCAAACTGTGCCATGCTCCTCAGCCTCAAAAGGAAGAGTCTTCGATCACCAGAACAATGGCGAGTTCAGGCCTTTCTCCTCCCGTCAGTTACTCGAGGTAAGGAGTATGCTTATCAGGCTCGCATCTGTCATTCCTCCAGAGAGGCAGACGAACAAGTTGCCGCGCTCCAGCGGTCATCTCGTCCTGGAGATATCCGCATTGAGCGGGAAAAGATCCCTCAGCAATAGATCTTTTTCCCAACGCTACTTCAGTTTTGGGGGTGGAGGAACTCCATGTATGAGTTCAGCCCCAAGCGATCTAGTTTACACTAGGTCGCTTTTTTTATTACCCAGAGGTAGTTTTAATATTTATATTTTGTAGTAATTTGATTTATTATGATAAGGTCATGACGAACGAACCAAAGCCAGAAGTTACCTATAAATTTGAAAAATCGAATATGTCCAAGAAGGACTTTATAGATTCAATTTTGATAAAACTCCATGCAATTTACGCGCTTATTGAATACACCGAAAAAAGTGCTGAAATACCAAGTGAAGGCAAATTCAACTTTTGCGATGGTGGCATAGTAGGATTAGTAAGGATGATTTTCCCGTTAATAGAGATTGTTTCCTTTCGAAAACCCCAAAAGTTATTATCAACACTTAATATCCAATATCCATATATCGTCTGGGCAGCATTTCGGGATGGTTTAATACACAATAATTGGTTTATTTCCTTAGAATACAAACGGAGAGGTGATACATATTGTGCAAAAGCATTCTTTATACTAGGTGATAATACTAATAATACACCCTATAAATATCAGCACTTTATAGGAAAAACTATAATGGAAAATCAAAATACGTATATAACAGATATTCAAATTAGTATTTGGCAGTTATTAGATAACTTTAGAGACTATCTTAAGGCTGAGTTAAAAATTGCATATGGGGATATTAAGATAACTGAAAGACTATAGTTGTTTGAGACAAAAACCAAATCAAGCAACAAGAGAAATAACACAGATGAAATATCGTACATTGTAGGAGAATTTATTCAGTTATCAACTAAAGAACATGACAACAGTAAGTTTGGGGTAAGAGCTTAATTTCAGACTACCTCTTATGCTTCTCTGGTCTTTGTCTATATTGAGGAAGAGCCCAAATAAAGTATTGACAAAAACGCTTATTTTGTGTTATTATATGCAAACTCAATAGAGTGGTTTACAAATCACTTAGAAAATTGTGTAATATTTAAATTGGAGAAAAGTTATGTCAGTTACTGGCCTTACTCCCGGCAAAGGCGGAGGCACTATTGCCATCGCTGGCGCCGCTACCGGCACCGGCGTCACCGCCGCTGTCTTGCCTGCCACCGGCTCACACTGGTTGGTATCGGCTGCAGTTGCCGTTGTAGCAGTATTGGTTTTCTGGGGCGCATTTTACGCCATCAAGAACCGTACCGTCTAAATCTTAGACACCAAGCAATTTACCCCAAGCAATTGGGGTTTTTTGTTTGGAATTTATGTGCTGATCAGGGCAATAGGGTTAGTCTCAACCGTTACACAACACAGCTAGTGTGTTGCCGGCTGGGTCCTTAAACCAAGCGATGTCGGGACCGCGATGCTGAGCAATGCCCCGGGCAATTCCTGCGTCATCGGTCATGTTTGGGTACTGCTCAAAGCTCACGCCCTTACTCTTGAGCTTGTCTACTGCTTCGTCGATGTCGTCAACTTCAAAATTTAATATCGTAAAAGTAGCCGGCTTATGGTCGTCTTTGGGATAGATAAAAACTTCACCTCCACCCGCCAGACTTAGTCGCAAGCCCATTTCTTCACTGACCAAGTGTAATCCGAGAGTTCGAGTATAGAATTCTTTGGCCTTCTCGAGATCGTCGACAGAAAAACCACTAAAAGCTTTGGCGTCTTTGAACAAGATAAGTCCTTCGTTTAATACCCTCAGTATACTACATGTGAATTGAGCCTTTTTGTGTCTTGCTCAGGACAGCTTGGGACGGATCTCGACCACGCTTTGACCAATGTCAGCGCGGAACGAACAGGCTGGTGGTAATGGAGTACCCTGGATTGGCTCTCCACCCAGCCACGGATATTTTTGACACACAGGCGGTCGAGCATCGTAGTTGCGGCAGGTCCGTGATTCGGTGTCGAAATGACGGCAGCTGAAATAATGCATCCGATCTACAATGCGCCGTTGCTTGAACAGTTTGGCGAGCTTTCTAACAAACTCTGGCTCTTTTTGCTCTGCTTCCGCTTGTGAGATTGGAGTGAGGTCTTGCAGTGTCCAGAGTTTGTCTGCAGGATCCATAGCCAAACCCAATGCTTGCTCTTGGGTATAGGGTAAGACCACGGGATCACAGCACGATCCACAACCATTGCATTCTGTCATGTCATCTCCTAGTTTGTGGCTGGTACTTGCAGCTAAGCGTTTATGGGGCTTAGATACACGTTAGAACAACAAACTAAGCTAAAGCGATTTAAGATCCTCTCTAAGTCGAGCTAATCCCGGACCATGTAATTTCTCAAGGCCTGCGGGGCGCCCAGCTAGGCAAAGCGCTATCGCTTCAGCCGGACCCTCAACTACCTGACCGTCACTGGGTCCGGCTTGTATATCTGGATCATTTGCCAC
>JBBSBN010000016.1:0-10551 GCA_038251205.1 Candidatus Saccharimonadia bacterium
CCATATCGTAGTATCATTCAATATCTTCTCGATGCCAATCAAAGTCGAGATATCGTAATGTTTTATACCAACAAAACCGCACCGGAAATAGCCTACGGTAGTTTTTTCGAGGCTGCTGGTAAGCGTTTACCACTCAAGATGATATACATACTGGATGATAAGACCAAGCTGCCACCGAAATGGCCGGGCAAAGTCGGCTTCATCGACGCTGCGATGGTCAATGCTGAGGTGCCAGACTGGCGCGAGCGAACATTCTATATCTCAGGGCCCAATGCCATGGTCGAGAATTACAAAAAACTCCTAACACGTATGGGTGTATCGAAGCGCCGTATTGTGACGGATTATTTCCCAGGCTTTTAGACGATACATTCAAAACCCTTACGCTCATATGCTATACTACAAACGTTAATTATGAGGGAAGTCACATGGCTGCAACAAAAAACTCATCAAATAAATCAGTAGCAAAGGCGCCTACCGCAAAGCCAGCCACTAAGGGTTATGGCAAGCGTCCAATGTGGCAGTGGGTTGCACTCTATATCATCGTTGGCGGGCTGGCCTACTATCTGATCTATATCGTTTTCTTCCGCGGCCAAGGCCTCGGCTATTAAAAACTGCCCGGCTTCAACTAGTACTAGCTCTATATGACCGGCCGCACCCATGATCTCGCTGCGGTAACCGCACTGGGTGTGGTGGCATTGAGTATTCCTAGCTCGACGCTTTTTGCCACACCTCTTACACTCTCGACCGTACTTATCGCTTTGGCGGCAAATATGTTTGGCGGCATAGCACCAGATATCGATGAACCGACGGCTCCGTTTTGGCGTAATCTTCCGATCGGTGGCAAAGTGGGGAAGGTAATTGCGAAGCTCCTTGGCGGTCATCGATTCCTGACCCATTCGCTGCTTGGAGTCGCCTTACTTGGTTTTCTGGCGTGGTTATTGCTCAAATTTCTTAGTCCAATCATGCCTCATACCAACATCGTCTTTGTCTGGTGGGCTTTCATCATTGGCGTACTATCTCATCTCGTACTCGACACATTTACCAAGGAAGGTGTGCCGTGGTTGCTACCGATTCCTGTCAAGTTTGGACTGCCACCAGTAAGGTCATGGCGTATAACGACCGGTGAGTTACTTGAGGTTTGGGTGCTTTTCCCAGCGCTACTGCTTTTCAACCTTTATTTTTACAGCACCCACTACCAGCAGCTGTTTAGGATTGTGCACCAAATCAAGCATTGATCGAGCTGGCTTCATGTTAGTATAGAAATATAATTCTGGAGACCCGATGGCTGATATTATTACCCTCCCCGGCTTGATAGATCCGCATGTGCACTTGCGAGATCCGGGGCAAACCCACAAAGAAGATTTTTACAGTGGCTCTGTCGCGGCACTAGCTGGCGGATATACCGCAATTTTTGATATGCCTAACAATTTAGAGCCAATCACTACCCAAGCTCGGTTTGAAGCCAAGCTGGCCAGTGCTCGAGCCAAGATCGTGTGCGATCTAGGCTTGTACTTCGGCACGCTCGGAGATAATTTTGATGAGTTTGCCAAAGTCATTGACCAGGTCGTAGGTCTAAAGATCTATATGAATGTGACGACTGGCAATTTTATTGTCGACAAGAATAGCTTGATTGATATCTATAAGGCCTGGCCAGAAACTAAGCCCATCCTACTTCATGCCGAGGATGATGTCTTGCATCTTGTGTTGGATGCTTTGCGTCTGACCAAAAAGCCAACCTATGTGGCTCATGTCTCCGGCCGGGAGGAGCTTGAGTTTGTTATTAAAGCTAAAGACGAAGGCCTACCCATGAGTTGTGGTGTGACGCCGCATCATTTGTTCCTAACCTCTGAGGATGAGAAATCACTTGGCTCGTATGCTCGGATGAAGCCATCACTCAAAACTCAAGCTGATCAAGATTTTCTCTGGGATCATATGGACTATATTGATGTGATCGAGTCTGATCATGCCCCGCACACCAAGGCAGAGAAGGATGGTGATGAGCCACCGTTTGGCGTGCCCGGTCTTGAGACTACGCTATCAATGCTACTCACGGCTGAGCGGGATGGACGACTGAACCGCGAGCAAATTATTGACCGCTTACATCACAACCCCAAGCGAATCTTCAACGTACCAACTGATCCTGGTACGAAGATCAAAGTCGACATGGGCGAGTATGAGATTAAGAACGAAGAGCTTAAGACAAAAGCTGGCTGGAGTCCTTTTGCCGGCCGCAAAGTTGTCGGTCGAGTAGTGCAAGTTGATTTGCGTGGTGAGACAGTCTACAAAGACGGTGAAGTTTTGGTCAAGCCAGGCAGCGGTCAGATTATTTCGTAAACTTAGCGAGTTCAGTCTTTATCTCAGCTGCAAGCTGCGGATGCCACATTGCTCCGGTAGCTGATTGGACCACGTCCGCTCCAGCTGCTTGGTAATCCATGAAGTCTTGAGCGTTCATCACGCCACCCACCCCGATAATTTCAAATTTGAGCTTAAGTTTCTGGCGAATATCAGCCAGCCGTTTGACCATATCAAGCCCAGCCCACTTAATCCCGGCACCACATACTCCACTCTTGAGCCGATTTGGTCCGGGCAGAGCTTGCTCGCCATGCTTATCAACCACTGGGGCCGAGATGGTATTGATGGCGGAAATTGCATTGATATAGGGAGCAGAATCTTGGACTATTTGCTCCAGTAGCTCTTGTTGATCAGCAGAATAATAGCCAACTTTGGCGATTAAGCCTGTATCACCGATCTGGGCTCGAGCTCGCTTACATATTTCTACAACCGCATCATGGGTGTAGCACAACACCCCTTCGGTTGCGACATTCGGACAAGATAGATTCAGCTCAATTGCTTCAACGCCCGCATCTACCGCTAGCTTGGCGGTTTTGGCGAAATCATCATAGTAATCCTCGGCGCTAAATCCAGCTTGGATGCTACCCACCACACTCATGATCAGCATTTGCCCTGGTCCGCGATAGCTTATCGCTTTTTTGAGATCATCCACCCAGAACTCAGGCCCGCGCGATGGATTGCCAAACGAATTAGTGATCGAGATATCTTCACGATCCTTATCGATCCTACTCACGCCGTGCTGCGGCTTGGTCGCCTTTTCTAGCGTTAAATCCCCATCGATATCGAGGTAGAGAACATTTGGGAAATCATTGCAGACAAATTTGATACTGCGCTGAGTCTTGTAGCACACCACGTCATAGCCATGATCAAAAGCGTATTTGATATAGTTACTATTGAGCAGGGGACCGGCAGGAATACCAAAAGGCGAATAGATTTTCTTGCCGAGAAATGTGTAGCTTGGCTCGCCAGTGTTCTTGTAGCGCTGATCATCGCCAGGTACTGAGGCTGGCCCATCATCAAAGTTATCATCATAGGTTTTTGTCGGATCGTAGAATGCTGCTAGTTTATCCATATTGTTTACGCTTGCACCTTTATCTGTCTCCATATTAATGTATAAGTATGGATTTTAAAACTAAGCTTCGACTAAGCACAGCTGCAAATAATTCGCTGGCATGTGTTGGCCTCGATAGCGATCCAGCCAAGCTCCCAGCCAAATACAAAAGCTCCAAAGAGCCGCAGTTTGAATTTAATAAAGCAATTATCGATGCCACGGCTGATCTTGTCTGTGCCTTTAAGGCCAACTCGGCTTTCTATGAGGCGATTGGTGCTAATGGTATTGCCCAGCTCAAGCGTACGATTGATTATATCCATGAGAAGCATCCATTGCTTCCATTTATTCTTGATGCCAAGCGAGCTGATGTCGGCAATACCAATATCGGTTATACAAACTATGCTTTTGAATACCTTGATGCTGATGCGGTGACATTGCATCCATATCTTGGTGGCGAAGCATTAGAGCCATTCCTTGCCTATAAGGACCGTGGTTTGATCATACTCTGCCGCACGTCCAATCCTGGAGCGGGTGAGTTTCAAGATCTTGAAGTTGATGGCAAGAAACTCTATCAGATTGTAGCCGAGCAAGTCCGCGACACGTGGAATACAAACAATAACTGCGCGCTCGTTGTTGGAGCGACGTATCCGCAGGAGATGGCAGAAGTTCGACAGTTAGTAGGCGATGACATGACTTTCTTGGTGCCCGGCATTGGTTCGCAAGGCGGAGATATTGAGGCCACAGTTCGCGCCGGCATCACAAGTCGTGGGGATGGTCTTATTGTGCATTCGTCACGAGATATTATATTTGGTAGTGATGGCGCAGATTTTGCCAAAGTAGCTCGAGAACGGACTGAACTATTGCGCAGCACAATCAATCAATACCGTTTCAAAGCTCTTATACTAGAGTTAAATAAAATTGGCGTTGTGAAGTTCGGTGAATTTACCTTCAAAAGTGGTATCGTATCGCCTATGTATATTGATCTTCGGATTCTCGTGTCATATCCAGGGACAATGAAGAAAGTTGCTAAAGCCTACACTAGCCTGCTACAAAGTTTGGAGTATGATAGACTAGCCGGCATCCCCTATGCCGCTTTGCCGATCGCAGCAGCCGTTGCGGCTGAAACGAAACAGCCCTGGATCTACACCCGCAAGGAAGCCAAGGGCTATGGTACGAACAAAATGATTGAGGGCGAGTATCAAGCTGGTGAGACAATAGCTGTTATTGATGATCTTATCACTACCGGGGCTTCCAAATTTGAAGTTATCAAGCCTTTTGAAAAAGCTGGGCTCAAGGTCAAAGATATTGTAGTACTTATTAATTATGAGAAGGGTGGTGATCAAACCCTCAAAAAGCGTGGTTACAATTTGCATTCCCTCTTTACCGTCTCAGATATCATTGAAAGCCTAGCGGAAGCCAAAGTTATCAATCCCGCCATGGCTGAGAAAGCTCGTACATTCTTAGCTTCTAGCTAAAGTCTGAAACCTCACAGCGCATATTTCTAGGTTTGCTATACTAGCTGCAATGCAGATTCAAAACGCCGTTTCAATCAAAGATTTTCTTGATCATGAGCTGCTCAATGCTATTTTCACATCCGCTGCTGATTTGCAGTCATTGCCCAATGACAAGTTGCCCCCACTCTTACAAAATAAAATAATTGCCTGCCTTTTCTACGAGCCGAGTACCCGAACTCGGTTTTCTTTTGAGACAGCGGTGCATCGACTGGGGGGCGATACGATCTCGACGGAGAACGCTTCTGAATTCTCTTCTACAACCAAGGGTGAGTCGCTCGAAGATACCATCCGCACGCTCAATGAGTATGTCGATGGCATCGTCATCCGTCATCCGCAGATTGGAGCTGCCGAAATTGCAGCCGGTGTTTCTCGTGTCCCTATCTTTAATGCTGGTGACGGCGGAGGTGAGCACCCAACCCAAGCCTTGCTCGATCTCTACACCATCGTCCAAGCCAAAGGCAGCGTTGATGGACTCAAAGTTGGCTTAGTCGGTGATCTGCTCTACGGCCGCACTATTCATTCATTGATATATTTACTAAGCCTGTACGATGTGGAGATCAGCCTCATCGCCCCAGCCCAGCTGCGTTTACCAGAAAGTTACCTGAGCTATCTTCGGGAGCATAACATCAAATTTCATATTCTTAATAACTGGGACAAGGTTATCAATAATCTCGATGTTATCTACATGACCCGCGTTCAAAAGGAGCGTTTAGCCAAAGCCTCGAATTATAGTAAGCTCAAAGATGTTTTCCGGCTTGATGGCTCGACTCTGCCGAAGATGAAACACGATGCCGTTATCATGCATCCTTTACCGCGGGTGAGTGAAATTGCTCCAGAGGTTGATGATGATCCCAGAGCAATTTACTTCAAGCAAGCTCGCAATGGACTCTATGTCCGCATGGCACTACTCAAGATGGCATGTAGTAAAAAGTAGCTCCAACTTGACACAACGATATATCGCCAGCTATACTCAATGTATAAGCGATATATCGCTATAGAAATGGGGATTACTATGAATAGACATTATTTTTCTAAAGATGATTTCGGGCCTGATTTCGATCATTGGAGCCGGGGCTGGGACAAACATGCTTGGGCCAAATACAATCATGAACACCATAATCATAGCGGTAAGCGCGGCGGCGATACTCCGCAAGCTCGCCGGGGCGATATCGGACCGATAGTGCTTCGGGCGCTGCTTGAGCGACCTATGCATGGTTATGAAATTATTCGACACCTGGAGGAAAAGAGCCATGGTATGTGGCGGCCTAGCGCTGGCTCGATCTACCCAACGCTTCAAATGCTTGAAGAGCAAGACCTCGTAGTGAGTCATGATGAGGGCGGCAAAAAGGTCTATGAGCTGACCAATGCCGGCCAGACCACCGCTAAAGAAAGCGAAGCTCGGGCTCCATGGGAGATGCACCAGCAGAACGCTGCTCAATTCAAGCAGTTCAAATGGATCCTATTTGAGCTAATGGTGATTTTCAAGCGTATTGCCAAAGATGGCTCAGCTGAGAAGATTACCGCAACGGAGAAAATTTTACTAGACACCAAGGCCAAGCTTACAATAGTCGCTGATGGTGACAAAAATGACACAACCTCGGCTGCTGCATAAGCTAGCTTATAGGTCGCGTAATTATTTCTGACTTTTTCGGTCGCTTTGCTTATTATAGCGATGACGGACAGCACTCGTCAGTACGATGCGACCAAGTACCACAAAAATCGTGATGCCGACAAAGACATAGAAGATAGTGAAGAGCTTACCTGCATCGGTATGAGGCACTATATCTCCGTATCCCACGGTGGCGAGGGTGATGACAGTGAAATAGAAAGAATTGAGCCAGCTGAGGTGCTCGACGTGATGATAGAAGGTCGCACCACCGATGATAAACAACAGCGCGATTATGGCTACTCGTGAGTAGCGAAATGAATCTTTGATCTGCTCATCTGTCGCAAGAGTTGGGGGATGATCGATGTGAGTATCTTTGGCCACAAGCTAATTATACTGCTTTTCGGCGGTGTGGCGAGACATGAGCAAACAAAACTATTGCCGAGCAGTAGCTGACCAGCAGGGAAGTTGAGGTGATGAGATTCTGGCTGGTAAGGTTTGAGCTCAAAAGTAAGATAACGAAATAAATGACCACGCCACCCAATTCATACCACCAGAAGCTTTGCAATAGGTAGGTGCGAGCAGCCTGCGCCCAGTCCCATGCTTTTGTCTTGGGCAAGCGATCAATTCTAAGTGCATGACGCAAGCTACGCGCCCAAGCATATGGCCCGGAAAGCATTGCGATGATCAGGATAAGCCAGCCGACGATGAGTCCGCCAGCGATACGGAGCCGAAGATTAGAATAGAATGCTTCATAGATCACACTAGCCGCTGCTTGATAGCTATCAGCAATTGAGTGAATGGCGGCATTTGAGCCGACTTTAAACACAATCAACATAATTGCAGCAGTTAATGTGGCGAGAGCGCCAATAACAAGCAAGGCTCGGCGACGGTTGTAAGCGACGGCGACGCTAGCCAGTACCAGCGCTATTACCACATAAGGAAGGGTGGTAGCAACTAGCCGAATTGTCTTAACGGTCTGACGGAAGCGATTGACTTGCAGGCGAGTATTGACGACGACGTTTTGCAGATTTTGCTTGGCCTGCTCGCTGACTAGTGGCGATGTATCTTGACCGAGTTTGCTTCGCACAGCTGCCACGCCTTGCTCAAGCTTCAGACTATAGGTCGAGAGATTTTTGTTTGGAGTGCGGGGTGATGAGTCTGCTAGTCTGATGAGCTGGGTGTGAGCGAGACGATTGGTCGAAGTCCAGATATAAGTAAACTGATCACTTTTCACCACATTAACGCTGATATCATGCACCTTATCCTTTAGGATCGAGCTCAATGGTCCGGCCAGGCCATCAAGGCGTGGGGGTAGGAAAGACTTGAGGGTATTCTCGGCTGCACCACTATCAAAGATTTGGGCGGTGACATAGTCGGCCAGAGCCGTGGCGACGGTGTCATTTTGCGGCAGGGGAGCGACGATTGCGACGAAGCGGTCAGTATTGAGCCAATTGTCTCGGACATAGCGTGTGGCAATCATACTGATCAGACATACTGCTGCCAAGACTGCGAATAAATAACCCCCAAAAGCTCGCCAAAATTTTATAGCTCTAGTATTCATCTAAGCCTAGTCTCGCTTGATAATTGGCCCAAGTCAAGCGTGGGCAGTATGGATCTACCAGATCGTTAGATTGACGATTAAGCATAACCGTATTACAGTGTGTGTAGATTTTACAACAAAGGAGGTGAGAAAAATGGCAAAGAAAAACGTAACTGGCTGGGTCGGCTGGGTAGCATTTGCAGGCATTTTAATGCTTATAAATGGTATCTTCCAGATTTTAGTCGGACTTACTGCTCTTCTCAATAATGAGTGGTTTGTCGCTACCAAATCAACCTTACTCGTATTTGATATTAGTAGCTGGGGTTGGATCCACCTCTTCATTGGTATTGTGGTATTCCTAGCAGGATGGTCGCTGTTTTATGGCAGTGCTCTGGGCCGTACTATCGGTGTATTAATGGCTGGCTTAAGTGCCGTTGCAAACTTGGCATTCCTAGGTGCATATCAATTGTGGTCAATCATCATTATTACTGTGGATGTATTGGTCATCTATGCGCTGATCGTTCACGCGGGCGAATTGAAGCCAAGCTCCTCGTAGCGCAGATCAAAACTAAATCACAATTACCCGTCGCAAAAAAGCTGCGGGTTTTTGTATTATATTCTTCAAATTTCCGAGCTAGTGGGGTGGAGTTTCGAGTTCGACTTGAATATGTCGCACAGAAGGTACAGCTGACTTAATCTGCTTTTTGATCTGATCCATGATGCGCTCGATCGGTCGAGTATGAAGCTGTGGCTCAAGTGCAACCTCAATATTGACCAGTAGCTGAGCTGATCCTAGATACATTGTGCGAAGATCGAGTACGGCAGTCACGCCTTTTATCTCCAGCGCAGCTTGCTTGATCTCGGCCATGACTTCACGTGGTGCGGCCTTCCCCACTAGTAAATCTTTAGCGTCTTTGAAGAGAAATAAGGCGAGACTTGCGGTTGCGAGGCCAGTAATCATTGCTCCTACTCCATCCAGCTTATCGTTGTTGAAAATGATCAGGCTAGTCATTGCTACCAGGCCAAAGACCGCAGCTGCGCTACCCATCAGATCAAGTAGCAATGTAGCTTTGGTTTCGATCATGCCACCATTAAGCAGATGATGCCAGAAGCCATGAGGGCTCGACTTGCGCAGTCGCTGAAAGCTGAGATTGAGCGCATAGAGATTGGTTAGAAGTCCGATCAAAAGTACGATGATAGCTAATCCTTCGTGATGAATTGGCTCCGGATTGAGAAAGCGCTGCAGCCCAAGCCAGAATGCCGCCGCACCAGTACTCAGAAACATCATAATCGATGCTGCGAGAACCCAGAAAAATACTTCCCGACCGTGGCCAAACTGATAGGCTCGATTGGCTCGTCGACTCGAACGCCGGACGCCGATGAGCAGCAGGCCCGAGGTCGTAAGATCCGCCATGCCCTGCAGTGCTTGGGAGATCATGACCACGCTGCCACTGATGAAGGCGATTAAAAGATTCAGTATAATATCCGACAGATCGACTAAGAATGATACCCAAACCACTCGGCGAGCAGAGGGAATCGTGTGGGTGGACGTCAGCATGAGCTTATTGTACCCAGCCGATGAGTACTCGTCTAATCTAAGCTCGATAACCTTGCTTCCACCAAAGCTGTTATGCTACCATGAGCTCAGTAAAATAGCTGTCTGCAATGAAGCTCCGGGCAATTAATTTAAAACAAAAGATCCCATTTCATACATGGCAGTTTGCTGCCGTGGTGGCATTATTTTTGGCTATTGGCAGTCTTTTCATCTACAGATCTCTGGCGACAAATGTAAGTTATTCAACTGACACCGATTATCTACTTGCGCAGTATGATATTAGCCAAGGCGCCCTACCTCAATTGGTTGATGGTGTTGCCGATCAAGAGGTGTTACCTTTCAGACTTTACGGCAATGGTTTAGCTATCTGTGGTAATAACCCGACCAATTCTAACTCATCTAAAACCGCACCATACTATAGTAAGCAACTATCTGCCATACAGACTCGAGGCCTGGTGGATCAGCTGGTAGCCGCTGGATCCATGAACCTCAAAACCATCTATAGTATTAATGGAAAAACTGGCACAGATAATAATTCAAGTCTTGTACTTAATCTCTCAAACCAAGTAGTCAATAGTACTCATTATAATGATGGCAGCCCAACTCCGGCTGAATTTCAGAAGGTGGTGAATGTTGTGCAGAAATTCTGTAACAGTCTTACTACTCCATATGTAGCCAGTTCAGTCAGAATTGTTACTAAGCAAGTAACTCCTGAGGTGCAAGCAGCTAGAAAGCTACAACGTGCCGCTCCGAACTTGTCCACCAAAGCGAGGCTAGCCAACAGTAAGCCTGAATCAGCTACAGTGACCGGAGAAACTGCTAAGCAGATCAGTCAAGAAACCAATACTTTCTCCGCGAAACTCATCCAAAAAGACAATAAATATTATGAAGCAAAAGTATTCACAGATCTCCCTCCTGTGAAGCCGGTAC
>JBBSBN010000017.1:0-10480 GCA_038251205.1 Candidatus Saccharimonadia bacterium
CCCGATCTCATCAGCCGTGGCTTTATCTATATGAAGGATAATGAGGAAATCTTACAGAAATCCCGTAAGATTATTCGCAATATCTTTGAGAGCCGTGATATTTCGGTACCAGCAAACTCGCTGATCATTAAGACCCGCATGCGTGATGAGCTGGCCAATTATCTCTATAAGGTGACCAAGCGTTCACCAATTGTTCTTCCTGTTGTTGTAGAAGTCTAATCCTCTTCAAGAAAAGTATTGACAAAGTATATATATTACTATATAATATAGCGATATTTGTACCTTGTAATGCTAGGCGCCCAAAAGGCCTAGCTCAGTGGTAACCAAGTGTTACTAGTGAGCTGGGCCTTAATCTAATGGCCACGGCATCGTATTCTACCCAGAACAACTATATTGGAGGCAACGGTGGCGAGAGCCGTCAAGGTGACATATAAGCGCAGGGTCAGGGAGTACGTGGTCATCGCGTTTCGTGGTATGAAGCTCATTCGTGAGCGCGAACCCGACGCGAAGCACTGCATGGTCTGTGCAACACCCAGGGAGGAGCGAACAACTTGCTTCTTCAGCTATGACGACAACGCGCTGCCAGTCTGCAACTTCAGCTGCTATCTGCTCTCGCTTGTTTCGGGGGTGCAGACGTCAAAGCGAGCGCTGGAGATCCAGCGAGCGCTGGAGTACCTTGACCACCTCGATCGCGAGGAAGCCAAGAAGTCCCAGCAGGCAGAGCACAAGAAGCGCAAGCTCAAGCTTGTCGCCTAGCGCCACGGGGTGGGGTCCGGGAAACCGGATCCCACCCCAACACCCATAGAAATTATAGCAAGCCTTGTTTGACAAGGCTTTTATTTATTGTCTAAATATGCTATAATAGGTGCATAATGAGGGTGAATACAATTCTAACCATAAATCTCCTGGCTCAGTGCCAATGCGCCCACTATAATAAGTGTTATGGCTAAAAAACGGCGTAAAAAGCCAGTCAAGAAAAACACCGAAGCTCGCTTTAATTTGTCCGAGGACGCCAAGCGAGAAATAGGTGCGATTTTACTTATCACACTCGCAATTCTCGTACTGCTGGCCAGTCTTGGGTTGGCTGGTTCATTCGGACGAGCTACCCTTAATTTTCTAAAGATTATTATTGGACTTGCGGCTTATCTTTTGCCACTGGCTTTTGTGCTCGTCGCTTGGGTGCTTTTCCAGCCTGAACGCTTCAAATTTAAAGCCAATAATGCCGCCGGTCTGACCGCATTCTTTGTGCTGCTGGCGGGATTGCTGGGCGTGGCGATGCATGATAGTAAAAGTTTCGACCTTGCAGTAGTAAAAACCCAAGGTGGTATTGTGGGATATGGTTTAAGCCAAGGTATTTTGCCCCTGCTAAACCGTCCAGTAGCTATTATTGTCTTTGTTGCGCTGCTGCTTGTAAGTCTAGTAGTTGCTACCAATACCAGAATTAAAACTGTCTGGAGCAAAGTACGCGAAGTTTTCCTGAAGAAGCCAGCCGAAGATGGAGTGAAGATCAATGACCCATCCAGTAGCTTGCCGATCCGAGGTATCCTCAATGCGAAGAAGAAAGGCGGCGAGGAGCCGGCCAAGCCAGAGGAAGCCCTCACGATTGGCGACGATATAGGCTGGAAGGCACCTCCATTTGATCTGCTGGAGCTGGTTAATTCTCGAGCTGATGCTGGGAATGTAAAAGAAAATGCCGGCATTATCCAGAATACTTTGAGCCAATTTAACATTGAAGCCACCATGGAAGACGTAAACATTGGCCCGACTGTTACTCAATATACCCTCAAGCCTGCAGCCAGTGTTAAACTCTCCAAGATAACTGCTCTCGATCGCAATTTAGCCTTAGCACTTGCTGCTCAAACTATTCGAATTGAAGCGCCGATTCCCGGCAAGAGCGTAGTTGGTGTTGAAGTGCCAAACAAAAAAGCTGCAATAGTGAAACTACGCGATGTTCTGGAAAGCGAAGAGATGAAGAAAGTTAAGTCAAAGCTGGCCTTCGCCTTGGGGCGTGATGTGTCTGGCAACATCGTGATTGCAGATCTCGAAGAAATGCCACATGTTTTAATCGCTGGCGCCACCAAGGCAGGTAAGTCAGTTGCAATTAACACGCTGATTACAAGTATGTTGTATCGCAACGCACCAAGTGAGTTGAAGTTTATTATGGTGGATCCAAAGCGAGTAGAACTTACGAAGTATGATAATATTCCTCATCTGCTCACACCGGTCATCTCTGGGGTTGAAGTAGAAAAAACCGTTAGCTCATTGAAGTGGTCAGTAGCTGAGGTCGAACGTCGCTACCGTCTTTTGCAAGAGGGCGGAGTTCGCAATATTGGTGAATACAACAGTAAAAAAGACACCGAGGGCATGCCCTATATTGTGATTATCATTGATGAGTTAAATGATCTTATGAGCCAAGCCTCCAAGGATATGGAAGCATTAATTGTGCGCCTTGCTCAGATGGGTCGAGCAGCCGGAGTTCACCTTGTGCTTGCCACCCAGCGGCCTGATGTAAATGTGATCACCGGTATTATTAAAGCCAATATCCCAGCTCGAATTGCCTTACGAACTACCAGCCAAGTGGATTCACGAACAATTCTTGATCAAGCAGGGGCAGAAAAGTTGCTTGGTTATGGAGATATGTTGTACCTCTCACCTGAATTGACGAAGCCAAAACGTATTCAAGGTGTATTTCTCGAGTCAAAAGAGGTTGATAAGGTGGGGGATTGGCTGCGCAAGGCTGGTCAACCAGCCTATAATGAAGAAATTTTGGCCCAATCAGTCAAAATTGGCTCACGAGTTGGTGGCGGCGATAGCGGCGGCGGCGATGATGACGCTATGTTCAATGATGCTGTAGAAGTTGTCTTGCAGCGTGGTCGAGCCTCAGCTTCAGACTTACAGCGTCGTTTGCGGGTTGGCTATTCTCGAGCCGCACGTCTAATGGATATGCTTGAAGAGCGAGGTGTTATCGGGCCGCCTGATGGTGCCCGGCCACGTGAAGTATTAATTAGCTCAATGGCGGATCTGAGTGGAGACACCAGTGAGCCCGAAGCTTGACCCCACCAAACGTAGCACTCGCTTCAGCTCTCATGTCAGTAATAACCATCCAAAAACCTCACTGAGCTTGAGCGAGCTGCTATCAAGTCGCCGTCAAGAGCTTGGCTTGCATCTGAGCCGAGTCGAGCGCGATACTAAGATTCGACGGGAATACCTTGAGTATATTGAATCGGGTAATTATGAGCGCTTGGCTGATGATATATATGCGCGAGGCTATGTTAAAAACTACGCCGACTATTTAGGACTTGAAACAGCCCCGGTATTATTACTCTACAAAAAGGAAAGAGCTACTCGAGCGCGTGATCTTAAGCTTCGTGATGGCGGCGCTCGTCAGAAAATTGGCTTAACACCAATCAATAGTCCGCGCGTTGTCATCACGCCCCGTACCTTTGTAATTCTATGCGCCATAGCCTTAGTCGCCTTAGTGCTCGGGTATCTTGGGTGGCAATTCAATGGCCTAGCCGCTGCTCCAACTCTAGCGCTTGATAAGCCAGCAGCTGAGACGGTCACAACCAATACAGTTTTCTTAAGTGGACGAGTTAGCGAGGGAGCAGACGTGCTGGTTAACAGTTCGCCGATTATTACTGATAGCAGTGGAGCGTTTCGAGAACAAATATCTCTGGTGGACGGAGTTAACCAAATCCAAGTCAGTGCTAAGAATCGTCTCGGCAAGACTGCCGTTCAGACCAAAACTTACCTGGCTCATCTTCCAAAGCAGCCTAGTGTCGTGACGAGTCTCACGCCAGGCCAAACGACTCCGTCGACAGTCGATCCAAATGCGCCGCCAGCCGCTTTTGATCATGTCCAAGCAGTTGTGAAGATGGGGGACGCCACGACCTGGCTGATAGTAATAGCGGACGATGTGGAAATTTATCGAGGCACCATGGTGGCCCATAGCAGCCAGACATTTACTGCCGCTGGAAGTCTTAAATTGAGCGTGGGTAATGCCGGAGCAGTAGAAGTAGTGCTAACTAATTCCCAATTAACTAATAAAGATCTCGGTAAGCTGGGCCGCAATGGTGAGACAAAACGCGATATAGAGTTTAAAAAAGATACCAATATACTTTAAGACTTGACATGTACGTTTAACGTTCGGTATAGTGAATATATTAGCACTAAATCAAGAAGGAATGTTACAATGTCACCAGTTGCAAACCAGATAGCAAAAACGCCAAAGAAGAAGGGAAGTTCAATTATTCAGAAAGATACTCACAAAGAGAACAAAGACGCCCGTGCCAAGGCAGTTGATCTAGCTGTCGAGCAAATTGAGCGTAATTTTGGCAAAGGCTCAATCATGAGACTAGGGGAAGGGCAAAAAGTTCAAGTCGAAACCATTCCTACTGGTAGTTTGGCGCTTGATTTAGCATTGGGTGGCGGCTTGCCTGTTGGTCGCATTGTAGAAATTTATGGTCCAGAATCAAGTGGAAAAACCACCCTGGCTCTCCATGCTATTGCTGAAGTGCAGCAACGTGGAGGACTGGCGGCATTTATTGATGCCGAGCACGCGCTTGACCCAGAGTATGCCGAACGTATCGGCGTTAAGCTCGATGATCTTTTGATTTCTCAGCCCGACACCGGTGAGCAAGCCTTAGAGATTTGTGAGACATTAGTGCGCTCAAGTGGTGTTGATATGATTGTGATTGACTCAGTAGCAGCCTTGGTACCGCGTGCCGAAATAGAAGGGGACATGGGGGATGCTCATATGGGCTTGCAAGCTCGGCTGATGAGTCAAGCGCTGCGCAAGCTAGCTGGTGTTATCAATAAGAGCAAAACCACTGTTGTCTTCATCAATCAACTTCGAATGAAGCTTGGAGTAATGTTTGGTAATCCCGAGACAACTTCAGGTGGTAATGCTCTGAAATATTATTCTTCTGTCCGACTGGATATTCGCCGAGTTGAAGTGCTAAAAGATGGTGATCAAAGTATCGGGAATCATGTGAAGGTGAAGGTTGTAAAGAATAAGGTCGCTGCGCCATTTAAAGTGGCAGAGTTTGATATTATGTACAATCAAGGAATCTCTAAAGCAGGCGATCTTATTGATTTGGCAGTAGATCGAGGCATGATCGAAAAGGCCGGGGCTTGGTATAGTTATAAAGAAGGCAAAATTGGTCAGGGTCGTGAAGCAGCCAAGCAATTCTTGGCCGATCATCCTGAAGTTATGAAAGAGCTAGAAGTAAACATTCGTAAGCAAGAGAACCCAGCTCATAAAGAAGCTAGTAGTAGGTGAAATAGGTAAGCGGTTGGCTGGAGTTTGTGATGCCTACTATTACCGACATTCAACCGCAACGCCGCCGCCGCGATGTTTTTAATCTCTACATCGATGATAAGTTTGTATGTGGACTGAGTGATCTTGATATAAGCCTTGCTGGCTTGCACATTGGTCAAGAAATGGAGGCGACTCGTGTAGTTGAGTTAGTCTCACAATCCCAATTCGCCAAAGCCTATAATCAAAGTTTAAATTATCTCAGCTACCGTGCTCGTTCTAGTTTTGAGGTAGCGGACTACCTCAAGCGCAAAGATTTTGATGAAGCAACTATCGAGAAAGTAATTACTAAGCTGACCAAAGCGCAGCTCCTAGATGATATGAGTTTCGCACGCAGCTGGATTACAAATCGTAACGTACTGAAACCCCGTTCGGTACTCATGCTTAGACGAGAGCTTCAACAAAAAAGAATTGCTAAAGACACAATAGAAGCAGTTCTGGCGGAATACGATAAAGATACTGAGCTTGCAATAGTGACAGAGTTGATACGCAAGAAACAAAAAACCCCCCGATATACTGATGCGCAAAAGCTTACGCAGTATCTACTTCGACAGGGGTTTACATATGCTCAGATCAAGCAGGGGTTTGAGCTAGTGGTTGGTGAAAACAAATCTCAACGCAACTCCGACAAGTACCAACCATAACGCAATAACTACCATGCACCCTCCACAAATTACTCACTCAAGTATACCTCTAGACAGATTCAGCTGGCAAGACGTTTTTTGCCTGCTTAACCTCACTAACAGTGACGTCTCGCACAATGATACGGCGATTTTCTATGCGTACGATATCAGCTACATCGATGATGAAATGATTGATCAAAAAACGTTGCCAGAAATTAGCTTGGACATAAATTTTTATTATCCTATGAGTCTCAGCTTCAAATATATAATCTTCGCAAACACCAAGCCGCTTACCCGATGCGGTAACTACTCGATAACCCATCAGCAGCACAGGCTCAGCCAATTCTTTCTGGTAGCGAACCAACTCATCAGCTTCGGTCAGACTTGTGTCCGAATTGATTACCACATGATGCGAGGACAGCTCTCGCACCTCATTGCTCGGCAAATAGAGCTTATAAGTCGATTTTGGTATTGTTACCTTAAGAAACAGTATTTTCATATATGCAGGATCCACAATTACTTGGGCAACAATGCCCATTCGCCGCCCGGTGGCTATACTTATAATTGATCGGTTCAGCAGACTACTAGCGCTAACTTGCATACAGGTATTATAACTTGACTGAAGACCAGATATAAGATAGAATATGCAAGTTACATTCAAAAAGTCAACCAATCTCTAACACATAAATCTTAATGGTTTGATCACAAAGAAATGACAATACGACATTATGAAATAGCTCTCGTGCTTCACCCTGATCTAGAGATCGATCTTGAGACACCGCTCAAGAAAGTCGAACAGATTATTACGGATAATGCAGGCACGATCGATAATAAGGACAGCTGGGGTAAGCGAAAGCTTGCGTATCGTATCAATGGCCAGGACTGGGGAATTTTCGTATTCTATAGAGTTCAATTGCCGGCGAAGGCAGTTGGCCCAATCGAGAATAGTCTAAACATCACTGAAGAAGTGATGCGTCATCTTATTGTCTCGATGGAAAACCAAAAGCAGGTAACTTCAAAGAAAACGGATAAACGTCCAACCAAAGCGGCCGCAGTTGAAAAACCTGCAGCGGTCGAAAGTGATAAAACTGATACCAAAAAAGTCGAAAAAGCCAAAGCTAAACCAGCAAAAGCTGATACCAAGACAGAGGATAAATAAGCAACTACATAGATTAAGGAACGAAGGAACATTATTATGGCAAAAGACTTTAACCAATCAATCATTATGGGCAACCTAACCCGAGACCCAGAGCTCCGCACCACCCCCGGTGGTCAGTCAGTGGCAAGCTTTGCAGTCGCTACTAATCGTAGCTGGCAAGATGCAGCATCTGGTGAGCGCAAGGATGCCGTCGAGTATCATGACGTAGTAGCCTGGGGAAAGCTTGGCGAGCTCGTAAGTAGCTACCTTAGTAAAGGCCGTCGCGTACTCGTGGTAGGTCGCTTGCAAACCCGCAGCTGGGATGCGCAAGATGGCAGTAAGCGCTCACGAACTGAAATAGTAGCAAATGACATCAACTTTCTTGATAGTCGCAATTCGGGTGGTGGCAATGAGGGTGGCTATGCTGAGGCTAGTCAAGAAACCCCAGATTCAGACGTAAAAGCTGATACAAAACCAACGGCAAAGGATAAGAAAAAAGCTGATGAGCTGGTCATCGAGGACCTCGGCGATGGTGAAATTAATTTGGATGATATTCCATTCTAGGACATAAATATGGCAGATTTTCGTAAACAAAACAGATTTTACTCAGAAGACATTACTTTCATTGACTACAAAGATGTGAAGTTACTTCAGAAATATATGACTTCATTGGGGAAGATCGAACCTCGCAAACGAACCGGTGCCAATATGAAGCACCAACGAATGCTGGCTAGAGCTCTGAAGCGTGCTCGCCATATCGGCCTGCTTCCTTACGTCGTTCGATAAATAATATAAATCGACAAGTTTTAACACATGTACGGTATTACTGATTTACGCAAAGATACTTTGATTGATATTGATGGGGCACCATACCGCGTGACCGACTATTCGCATACTCAAATGGGTCGCGGGGGAGCTACTGTCCGGGTTAAAGTCAAAAACCTCATTACCGGCCAGGTGCTTGATAAAGTATACAAAAATGATGCAAAAGTCGCTCCTGCCGAAATTGAGCGAGTTAACAAACAATATTTGTACTCAGAGGAAAGCAAGCTTGTGTTCATGGATCCAACTACTTTTGATCAAGACGAAGTAGCAATGGATTTGGCGCCAGAAATTCCCAAGTATTTTGCGGAGGGGAGCGAGCTCCAAGCCCTTGTCTACAAAGGCCACATCATTGGCTTCGATCTGCCGAAGAATAATATACTATCCGTTACTGAAGCACCGGGCGGCGCCAAAGGTAATACCACTAGTGGTGCTACCAAAGAAATTGGCCTCGAGACCGGTATCCAGGTCCAAGCTCCACTGTTTATCAAAGTAGGTGACAAAATCAAAATTGACACCCGCATCGGTAGCTATATAGAGCGGGCGAAGTAACTCGAATACTAAACATTGAATTTGAATTCAACGACATCATCCGCCTGCATTATATAGTCACGACCTTCAAGTCGAACCTTACCGGCATTGCGCGTACCCATCCAGCCATCATATTTCATAAAATCATCGAAGCTCACGACATCGGCTTTGATAAAGCCTTTTTCAAAATCAGTATGAATCACGCCAGCTGCCTCGGGCGCTGTGGATCCTTGGCGTACAGTCCAAGCTCGTGACTCTTTCTCACCAGACGTGTAGTAGCTTTGCAGACCCAACAGCTTATACCCCACCCTCGAGAGGGCGGCCAAGCCAGGCTCTTGTTGACCCAAGCTACTTAGCAGTTCGGAACGATCTGCTTCATTAAGATCTGCTAGCTCAGCTTCTGCTTGAGCTGATAAGAATATGACCGGCGAGCCAACTGCTAATTTAGTCAGCTCTTGTTGTTTTGCACTATCACTTAAGCCCACTTCATCAAGATTAAACACATAGATAAATGGCTTAATTGTAAGAAGTTGTAGATCATGAGCAAAGGGAAGAGGGCCTTCCGTGCATTCGCTTAATAATTTGCCATCATTGAGGTTTGCGAGCATGGTTTCAATCTGGGTTTTGGCTGCGGCGGCGCTTGGATTTGATTTGAGTTCGCGCTCGAGGTGATTATGTCTTGTATTTAAAACCGCAATGTCTGCTAGGCACAGTTCAGTACGGATGGTCTCAATATCTCGCGCTGGGTCAGGAGCTCCATCGACATGGACGACATTATCATCGGCAAAAACGCGCACGACCTGTGCAATAGCACCACATTCACGAATATGCGACAAAAATTTATTACCCAAACCAGCTCCTTCAGCTGCTCCTCTCACCAGCCCCGCCACATCAGTGAAGTTCACCACTGCTGGTACAGACTTCTTGGAGTTACTAATTGCTGATAGCTTCTCCAGGCGTACGTCAGGTACGGCAACGATACCAGTATTTGGCTCGATGGTTGCAAATGGATAATTTGCTGCCAAAACCTCATTGCCACTCAAAGCATTAAAGAGTGTACTCTTGCCAACATTAGGCAATCCGACAATAGCAATTGATAAACTCATAACCGAGCTATTATAGCAGCAATTACATCAGATAGCCTCTTGTATCGAATAGTCATCTCGCTTATAGTTAGACTCATAGATTAAGCACAAGTGTAATAAATTTGGCCGAGAATACCACACAATCTGTTGTCCAGCAGGCCGAACAGGCGGATCCTATGCGGAAACCAGCTTTTTGGGCTGGGAAGGCGCTTCGATTTGTAGTCGTTGCGACTCTTATCATTGTAGCTATATTCTTTGGCTGGAAGATCTATCAGTGGACGAGGCCGGCATTTACGATTGATGGCAAGAACTATTCGGCAAAGAGCTATAACGACATGATGAAGGCAGCTTTGAACTTTAATGTGAGTAAAACTGAGGCAACAAAAATCTATATTGATATCGAGCGTCAACGAGCTGCAGCCAAGAAAGCTAATATAGAAGTACCAGAAGATCTAACCAAAGCTTTTACCGTTGCCACTGGAGCAGCATCTAAGAATAGAAGTAACCCAAATAGCTGGCAGAAACTATTAGGCTATCAAAAGGCTCTTGATCAAACACTTCAAAATTTAAAAATTGGTTCTAAAACTGGATACGCACTTTATTTTCCATTTAATCGGTATATCGAACAAGTTTATCCACCATCGTCTGATCCAAATTTTGGCAAACCAAGCGCAATAGCTACCGATAAAGCCTATGCTAAACAATTAGCAGACCAATATCATGCAGAACTTGTCGAAGGTAAAACATCACCAGAAAAGATTGCAGCAAAACTTAAAAAAGATAAAAAACTTACCTTAGGCAATTCGATTAACCCGTCGGCTAGCTTTTACTATCTCCTAAATTCGTCTCAGAATAAATTTGGAAAAGATTTTGCTGCCCCGACTATTACTGCCATGACAGCTACCGGTATCAGTGAAGTGTTGGTGATTCAAAGTCCCTCAAATATACCTGATAAATCAGGACA
>JBBSBN010000018.1:0-9905 GCA_038251205.1 Candidatus Saccharimonadia bacterium
ATCATTCGCTATGTACGCTACAGTCTTAGCGACGCTAGCTGAACATCACTATATTTAGTATAATTGGTGCAATTGAGAAGTGGCATTTAACTGCTGCCTTGATGCAACAATGTCTGAGAGTCTTTGCCCATGATTGAACAATATATCAAATCGGCTCGTGAAAAGATGGAAGCTCGTTTGCAGCATCTAGAAGATGAGCTATCGCAGGTCCGCGGTAGCCGAGCAAGTGCTGGCCTACTTGATGGAGTAAAGGTTGAAGTTTACGGTCAAGCCATGCCAATCAAAAGCCTTGCCAGTATTAATACACCGGATGTACGCACCATTCTGGTAACTCCTTGGGATAAAGCAAATCTTGCATCAATCGAAAAAGCGATTCGTGAGGATACAAGCTTAGGCTTGAACCCTGCAAGTGATGGCAATATGGTAAAGCTTAATTTACCAGCCTTAACACAAGAAAGACGTGAACAGCTTGCAAAGCTAGTTTCCGAGAAGCTTGAGGGGGCCAAAGTTAATTTGCGTAACATTCGTCATGACGCACTCAATGATGGCCGTCGCGACAATAAAGCCAAAACAATCACGGATGACGATCTGAGAGCACTTGAGAACCGTCTTAACGATCTGATTGAAGAAAAGAATCGCCAGGCTGATAAGTTACTTGAGGCCAAGCGGGCCGAGCTAATGGAGATTTGAGATGTCCAAAGCCGTAACTTTAGTTGCCACCAAAGTTCCCGTTCATATTGGTATTATCCCAGACGGCAATCGTCGGTGGGCTAAAACTGAAGGTCTTAGTAAGCAAGAAGGACATAAACAAGGCTACATTCGCTTGCAAGAAGCAGCCGAGCGCGCCTTTGATCTTGGTGTTCAATATGTCTCGGTCTATGTATTCTCAGTTGAGAACTGGGATAGGGATCAAGCCGAAGTTAAATTTCTGATGAATCTGAGTCATCGTGTATTTACAAAGAATTTGCGCGAACTTGATAAGAAAAATATTAAGATTATGTTTTTGGGTTCGCGTGAACGGATAAGCAAGAAGCTCAAGAAAGCTATTGAAGATACGGAGCAGCTGACTGAACATAACACAGGTGGTGTATTGGCATTATGCTTCGATTATGGGGGGCAGGATGAGATAATTGAAGCTACCCAACGGCTTGTGCAGCGCGGAGCAACTTCCGAGCAAATCACTAAGGATGCCTTGAAGGCTGAAATGTATTGTCGCGATCTACCTGATCCTGATTTAATTATTCGTACATCAAATGAGCAACGTCTGAGTAACTTCTTGCTATGGGGTAGTGCGTATGCGGAGCTTTACTTTACGCCGGTTATGTGGCCAGAGTTTGGTAAAAATGATCTGGATGAGGCACTGGCTGAGTATGCCCATCGCCAGAGGCGCTACGGTAAATGATAAACAGAGTTTATAAGAGGGCACGAAACTGATTTGGGCAATACTTGCTGTTATCGTTGTATTGAGTTTCTTGGTAATTATTCATGAATTAGGGCACTACGTAGTGGCGCGCCGCAACGGCATTACAGTACGAGAATTTGGGGTTGGTTTCCCACCTCGTTTTGCTAAAATCACGTACAACAAGATTATCTACAGCTTGAATGCCTTACCGCTTGGGGGGTTTGTACGAATTAAAGGTGAGGATGGGCAAGAAAAAGGCAATGATAGCTTTGCCACTCAATCGGCGTGGGTAAAAACCAAGGTACTTTTAGCGGGAGTAAGTGTTAATCTAGTCTTTGCTTATGTGGTGATGGTATTTTTACTCGGTACTGGAGTTGCCAATATCTTTCCATTTACCTTGCCAAACAGTGGGTTTATGTCTCAGCGTGGTGACACGGTGAGCCGTCTCCAGGTCGTGGATGTTGTGCCAGGCTCGGCAGCGGATCATGCTGGCTTAAAGCTCGGTAATGTTATTACAGCAATAAATGGTACAGAGCTAGCTTCTTCTGAACAACTTCGGGATTTGACAAAGAGTCTCCACGGCCAAACTGTGCAGATTATTTATAGCCAAGGGGATAGCGAAAAGTCGGCTACAGTGAAATTGGGCGATAATCAAACCCAAGGTTATCTAGGTGTCGCAACAAATCAGGAGAATCGTATTCATTACAGCTGGATTGCAGCACCTTTTGCTGCGGCCGTGGTAACCGTTAAGCTGGCATGGTCAACGCTTGCAGCATTTGGTGGCTTGATCACCGGCTTAGTAACTCGGCTGCATGTGTCAGATCAAGTGACCGGACCGATTGGCATTACTGCTGCAGTGCCCCGCGTGAGTGCATTTGGTATTGATTATTTACTTCTATTATTAACGCAAATCTCTCTTTCATTGGCAATTGTAAATGCTCTCCCAATTTCACCACTGGATGGTGGAAAAGCCGTACTTGTATGGTTACGCGCATTAGGTCTAAAAATTACTCGCCGAACGGAGCTTGCCACCCAATTAATTGGATTTGGACTTCTAATTGGTCTAGTCGTTATTATTACTATCAGCGACATAGTGCGATTGCGCTAATGAAGCGCCAGCCAGCTACTCAAGCTGAGAAGAATCAATCCTTATCTAAACGCCAGATGTTTTCCAAAATTCCTTGGAATATTTTTGATGCTGTTTGGATATTGTTACTTACTCTCATCGTACCGGCCAGTATCTACCTGCTGGTTGGTATTTGTGTTAGTTTGGGCTGGTTGCCACGTGAGCTACGAGCATTTCTCTTTGGCGATACGCCCTTATCGCAAACTATATCCTACACGGTCAGCTTGGTGGTTGAGCTAGGCCTGCTACACATTGTAATGCGTCGCTATAAGCTAGGTTGGGATAGTTTTGGTTGGCGAGGGTTTCAGTTTTGGCGAGCAGTTCGCTTGATCGCTCTGTTTTATATTGGCTTTCTTATGATTATTGGCTTGGTATTTGCCGGCATCCATTGGCTGTTACCTCATCTGAATCTGGATCAAGCTCAATCTACTGGTTTTGAAACTGCCACCACTACTCCTCAGCGAATAGCGGGTTTTATTGTTATTGTTCTTGCTGCCCCTGCTCTAGAAGAAACCTACTTTAGGGGCTTTCTATTTCCAGCCTTGGCCCGCCGCCTGCATCCGGTAATAGCTGCCGTCGGCTCAAGTGTTATATTTGGTTTATTGCATTTTCAGGCCAATGTCACAATTTATACCTTTGTCCTGGCCTTATTTCTATGTCTGCTCTATTATAAGCTCAGAAGCGTAGTGCCGGGGGTAGTCCTCCATGCGCTCAATAACTTCGTAGCTTTTCTTGTTATGTTTAAGATTTGGTAAACTTTCATGCGCTTTAGTAAACTATTTTCTCGCACTAGTCCAACTGCGCCAAGTGGCGTTGAATCAATTAATGCCCAGCTTTTAATTCGAGCAGGTTATGTTGATCAGCTTATGGCAGGTGTATATAGCTATTTGCCTCTGGGACTGCGAACTCTACGCCGTATTGAAAATATTGTACGAGATGAAATTGATAAACTTGGTGCCCAAGAAATTTTAATGCCAACCTTGCACCCAAAATCAATTTGGGAAACTTCTGGCGGCTGGGATTCGATTGATGTCCTCTTTAAGCTGAAGAGCCGTACGGGCAATGATTATGCACTAGGTCAAAGCGAAGAAGAAGTAGTTACTCCACTAGTTCTTAACTTTGCCCAATCATATAAAAGTTTGCCCGTGTCGGCATACCAGATTCACTGGAAGTATCGAGATGAACTACGGGCAAAATCAGGCATCTTGCGCGGGCGAGAATTCTATATGAAGGACATGTATAGTTTTCATGCCGATCAAGAAGATTTCTTGCGCTATTACGAGGAAGTTAAACAGGCCTACAAAAGGATTTTTGCGCGCCTAGGTTTACAAGCTAAAGTTACAGAAGCATCAGGGGGTAGCTTTAGTGACAAAATTTCCTATGAATTTATGGTTCTCACTGACGCGGGTGAGGATGACATACTCTATAGTGAGAGCTCTGACTATTGTATAAATACAGAAATTGCTACCGTTGCTGAAGGGGAAGTTGCACCAGATGGTAGCATCCTCAAGAAGGCGCGGGCTAGTGAAGTTGGGAATGTCTTTGATCTTGGTCAAAAGTATCCCAAAGATTTTAAGATGGCATTTGTTGATGACACTGGCAAGCGACACTTCCCGTTTATGGGTTGCTATGGTATTGGCATATCTAGGATTATGGGCGTTATCGCTGAGACGCATGCTGATAAACATGGGCTGGTTTGGCCCGCTTCAGTAGCCCCGGCTGATGTGCACTTATTGGTTTTGGGCGAAGATAAAAATGTTCGCGAAGCCGCAGATAAACTTTATGAGCAGCTCGATGGAAGCTGTGAAATACTGTTCGACGACCGCAATGAATCTGCTGGCACCAAATTTGCTGATGCCGATCTTATTGGTATTCCCATACGACTTACGTTGAGCTCAAAAACCATGGCCGAAAATGCCGTTGAACTCAAACAACGCCAATCTAGCGAAACTGAACTTATCCCCCTTGATGGTATTGTAGATCACATCACAAATCTCATAAAAGTCAGCTAAGTCTGGTTGCTGCTCCTCTTCTACTCCTGTAAACTAGAAGAAGTAAACGATGGCAGCAGCAGGCTTTTTTATGTTCAAAAATTTGCTTGGTAAATTCTCTCATGATATTGGTATTGACCTAGGAACGGCCAATACTTTAGTTTATGTGCGAGGCCGCGGCATCGTGATTAATGAACCTTCGGTAGTAGCACTTAATATTAAAACTCGTCAAATTTTAGCAATCGGTGACGAAGCTAAGAAAATGGTTGGTAAAACACCAGCCAATATTGTGGCCACCCGCCCGCTAGTTGATGGAGTGGTAAGTGATTTTGAGATCACCGAACAAATGCTCAAGTATTTTATAGAAAAAGTACATAAAGAGAGTTTTGCAATATTTCCTCGTCCCCGAGTAGTGCTTGGGATTCCATCTGGTGTGACTGAAGTTGAAAAACGAGCGGTAGAAGATGCCGCCACTCAGGCTGGGGCGAGACAAGCATTTTTGATCGAGGAACCCATGGCCGCTGCAGTTGGAGCTGGGCTACCGATCAATGAGCCGGCGGGTAGTATGATTGTTGATATTGGTGGTGGTACAAGCGAAGTGGCAGTAATTTCTTTGGGCGGTATCGTAGCTAGTCGCTCAATTCGCATTGCTGGAGACGAGTTGACTGAAGATATCATTAATTACAGCAAAGAAACTTTTAATTTACAGGTGGGTGAGCGAACTGCAGAACAAATCAAAATAGCTATTGGCTCAGCCGCGGTTATGGACCAGAATCTAGAAGCCCCCATCCGTGGCCGGGACTTAGTGAGCGGCTTACCCAAAGAAATCAGGATTACTTCAGCTCAAGTCCGCAAAGCACTGACAAAAAGTATTAGAGCAATTGTTGAAGCCATTCGGCATACGATTGAAGAGACGCCGCCAGAGCTAGTAGCAGATATTATGGACCAAGGCATTACTTTGGCAGGCGGCGGTGCCTTACTCAAAGGTCTCGATAAGCTTATAGCTTCACAAACGAAGATGCCGGTAGTTATTGCTGATGACCCCCTTACTTCAGTTGTGCGTGGCACAGGCCTGGTACTTGAAGATATTGATAACCTTAAAGAGGTACTGGTTAGTACTCAATATGAAAAGGTGCCCCGCTAAGATGAGTCAGGAGGGGGTATGAAATGAACCGTCGTTATCGAACACCGACAATTATTGTATTGGTTGCAGCTCTCCTGCTTATCAGCTTGTCATTGCTTGGTTGGCTTCAACCCGTCCAAAGTTTGGCCGACCAAGGCTTAAATCCAGCTGGACGATTCTTTCATCATATCTTTGCCGATATTTCTGCTGAAGTGAGCTTGCTTGGATCGGTTCGACAACTTGATAATCGCAATTCAAGTTTGCAGTCTCAGGTGAATGATCTTAAAGCTCAACTTGCTAACACTCGTGAACTACAACGAGAAAATAATCAGCTTCGCACCCAACTCGATACAGGTACGCCCAATCAATATAATCTCTTACCAGCCCATGTACTAGGGGCTGACCCAGATAGCTTGCGGACACTCTTGCAAATCGACCGTGGTAGTACCTCAGGCCTCCGCGAAGGTATGGCAGTCATTGCTGGATCAGGTTTGGTGGGGGTGGTTGACTCAGTTGATAGCTATAGCGCGAAAATCTTGGCTATTAATGACCCTGTCTTTAAAATTAGCGCCATAGCTCAAGACAGTCGAGCTACGGGAATCGTTCGGGGGCAGCTTGGAACAGGGCTTAAGATGGAAAAAATTAGTCAAACAGATAACATACGCTTAGGTGAGACGGTTATAACTGCTGGCTCGGGACTAGTACCTAAAGGGATTCTGATTGGTGAGGTACAGGGTGTGAACAGGGCTGATAATGCTATTTTCCAGGCTGCAAGTATTAAGCCGACTGTTATGGTGGGAAAGCTTGAATTAGTATTTGTTATTACGGCGCAAAAGCAATGAGGGATGACGTATGAAGATAGCGGGACAGCTTGTCGTTATTGCGATTCTCGTGGTATTGCAAGTGGCATTAGCACATGTATTGCCCGTAGCTAGCGTCAACTTTGTGCTTGTGTATGTTGTGGTAGCTAGTACTGTTGTTGACTACATACCCCTGCTCTGGACTGCTTTGTTCGGCGGTTTATTACTTGATTTAGCTGGGGCAGGGGGAAGCTTCGGCTATAATATTGGTTTCTTGTTGCTCGTGGTGATTGTGACCAAGTTAATTATTCGTTTACAGGAATATGGTCCTCGATTTTGGCAGTGTTTACTTGTAATCTGGGGGCTAACACTTCTTTATAGTCTCGGTAGTATTGGACTAATTATTACGTCTCTTGGTCAATTACCATTGAGGCAGTTGCTGCTCAGACTCCTTGCTAGCTTACTTTATAATAGTTTGGCTACAGCCGTGGCAGTTGCTAGCTTTCGCACGCTCAAAAACCGTGGCAGAAGGCTCAATCGTCACGCCCATACGAGGATGGCATGAGGAAGATGAAGAAGCAACAATCGGATAAAAAGATTTTTGATAAGCTCTATGATCATGCTTATCATTTCCAATCGTCACGCAAAGAGCAAACAGTACAGTCTGCTGAGGATTGGTCAGTAGCGATTTTGTCAGGGAGCAGTAGCAGTCAAGTAATTGAAGAGCCGGTGCGCTCATCGTTTCAGCGCGTCTTGAAGCTCGTTGTGTTTGGGGTGGCGACCGTTTTATGCCTACAGCTTTTTAGTTTGCAGGTAGTCAACGGCGCCCATAACCAAAACCTGGCTGAAGGAAACCGTATTCGACGCCAGGTTCTGTCTGCACCGCGAGGAGTGATCTATGATCGCAATCATACCCTGTTAGTTGAAAATCTAGCTAACTTTGATCTAACTGCAACTCCAAGTCTACTATCACGCGATCAAGCCAAGCGCGAGCAGCTTTATACGTTGATCGCTGGTATTTTAGGTTTAAGCGCTGAGCAGGTCAGTAAGAGCATTGAAGCCAAAGGTTTGCAAAGTTCCACGCCCGTTGTTGTGGCTGATAAAATTCCGCGCGATAAAGCCTTAGCGCTGGATGAGAAGTCTCGTGAGTTGGTTGGGCTGGACCTTAATGTTAGTCCTAGCCGACAATATTTGGATGGCGGTAATCTTTCAGCATTTCTTGGCTACATTGGTCGAATTTCTCCCGATGAACTCAAGCGTCGTCATGGGTACTTACCTACTGACTATATTGGGAAAGGAGGATTAGAAAACGCCTATGAAAGTGAGCTTAAGGGCAAAAGCGGATATGAACAGACCGAAATTGAAGCTTCAGGGCGGCCAGTTCGCGTACTAGATTCGATTGATCCTCAGCCGGGCAATAACCTAGTACTGTCACTGGATAGTAAGTTTCAAGCTCGTACATCTCAGATTTTGGCTGATGGTGTGAAAAAGGCGGGTTCTGCCGCTGGAGTGGCGGTAGCTATGAATCCGCAAACAGGCGAAATATTGGCTGCAGCAAATTATCCTAGCTTTGACAACAATCTTTTCGCCCGCGGTATCTCAAATGCAGATTATAGCCGTCTCCTCAATGATTCGTCAAAGCCGCTCTTTAATCGTATTACTGCTGGCTTATATCCAATTGGCTCGACCATCAAACCACTCATGGCGTCGGCTGCGTTACAAGAGCATGTCATCAATCAAACCACAACCATCCAAGATCAAGGGAAGATCGAAGTCCACAACCTTTATAATCCGAGCATCGTTCAAATCTTTAAAGGATGGAAACCCGAAGGCTTAGGGGCGGTCAATGTGTTTCGTGCGATTGCTTGGAGTTCAGATATCTTCTTTTATACAATTGGTGGTGGTTACCAAGGATTTCGAGGCCTTGGCATTAATCGTATGGATAGCTATTTAGAGAAATTTGGCTTTGGCCGCAAAACGGGAATTGATACAGGGGCAGAAGCAACTGGTTCTGTACCAAGTCCCGAGAGTAAGTTGGCAATCGCTCATGAAGCTTGGAATATTGGAGATTCCTACAATGTTTCGATTGGCCAGGGAGACTTGCTGGTGACGCCATTGCAGTTGTTAGTGGCTACAAGTGCGGTTGCTAATGGAGGGACAATATATGTTCCACATCTAGTCCGTGAAGTTGATAGCCCAGACGGAAAGAAGATTCGCAGCATTAATCCTCGAGCAATTGTTCGCGATATTATTGACCCAGCAAATCTTGCTATTGTCCGAGCTGGCATGGTTGAGGCGGTCGCCTCGGGAACAGCTTGCTGTAGCATTAAAACTGTAGTGCCGGTAACGGTAGCTGGAAAGACTGGTACGGCCGAAACATCAACCCAAGATGAAAATGGCAAATCTGCCACTAAGCCACATGCTTGGTTCACAGCTTTTGCGCCGGCTGATAACCCACAGATCGCTGTGGTAGTATTAGTAGAATTTTCTGGCGAGGGTGCTGAATTTGCAGTACCTATCGCCCGAGATGTGCTCAAAGCTTATTTCGTGCCTGGATCATAGAATTTCAAGGTTGGAGGAGGTAGTATTTATTGACAAGTTCTTGGGTCTGAATTAAACTATGTGGAGTTGCAAACTCTACGCGAACACACTGGTAAGGCTTGGGCAGGGCAGGCCTGCTTTTTAAAAGAGCCAATTAGTGAATAGACCTCTCATAACACCATAACCACATAGAAGAATCAGGATCCTATGGTAGCTAAAAAAGATACAACCATATACTTAACTCAGGCTGGAATTGATAAGCTCAAGATCGAGCTGAGCGATCTAGTTAATAATAAACGTCGTGAAATTGCTCAGGCGCTCAAAGAAGCACGAGAGTTTGGTGATTTGTCGGAAAACTCCAGCTGGGATGATGCCAAAGATCGCCAGGTCTTTATTGAAAACCGTATCAATGAAATCGAAAACATACTCAAGCATGCTCGTCCCATTGCCAAAAAAGCTACAAACAACCAAGTAAGCTTAGGATCTAAAGTGGTAGTTGAGCTTGAAGATGGTATTCAGTCTTACCATATAGTAGGCGCAACAGAAGCCAATATCGACGAGGGTAAGATTAGCTATGAAAGTCCAATAGCCAAGGCTCTTCTTGGTAAATCTCCAGGCGAAGAAGTCGAAGTCAACGTACCTGCTGGTACGGTAAAATACCGCATTAAATCAATCAAGTAATTTTTGATCAGGGCAGTAGGGCGTAGGGGCGGTGAAAAAGCTGCTCAGTCGAGGTATAATATAAGGTATGTTGGACATTAAATATATTCGTGCCAATGCTGCAGCCGTACAGGACAGCATTACACAGCGTGGGCTGAAGCTAGAAGTTAATCATATGCTCGAGCTCGATGATCAGCGCCGTGCATTAATGAATAAAGTTGAAGTATTGCGGTCTCAGCTAAAAACCTCAAATGCACCAACC